>CAYMTU010000035.1:0-9711 GCA_964393455.1 uncultured Candidatus Saccharibacteria bacterium | reverse complement strand
CAGTCTATATTGCAAGGTTAGGTGACGATGTAAACGTAATCCAAGAAGCAAACAAGCTCTATGAACAGCTTATGTCGGCAGGGATTGAAGTACTGTATGATGATCGAGACGTTCGACCAGGGCAAAAATTTGCCGATGCAGACCTGATGGGCATCCCATATCGCGTAGTAGTAAGCGTAAAAACTTGTGAATCTGGCAAACATGAATGCAAGAAACGTACGGAATCAGAACCGCAAATGCTTGGGATTGATGATATACTAAAACTCCTGAATGCACGCTAATTACCAGAACAAGCATCTCAGAACAATTCAAATATAGATAGATATAAAGAAAGGTTACATAATGAAAAAACAATACTTACTGACAAAGGACGGAATTGCAGAGGTAGAGAAAGAACTCGCCGATTTAATTGCGCAACGCGGACCTGTTGCAGAGCGAATTAAAACTGCTCGTGAATTCGGTGATTTAAGCGAAAATGCAGAATATAGTTCTGCTCGCCAAGAGCAAGAACGAGCTGAATCTCGAATTTCTGAAATTGAAAACATCTTACAGAATGTTGAAGTAATCAAGAAGCCAAAAGGCGACAATAAGGTGCAGCTCGGTTCTTGCGTGAAGCTCAAAAGCGAAGCTGGAATTGCAAAAGAATTCCAAGTAGTCGGAACCGTAGAAGCCGATCCGTTGAATGGTAAAATTTCTGATGAATCGCCAATTGGCCAAGCATTACTTGGTAAAAAAGAGGGTGAAGAGGTCGAAATTGTGACGCCCGCCGAAACAACGACGTATAAGGTTGTAGACATCTGTTAAGTATAGTTACCTTGAATCGATTAATTCTATTCATGGAACAATATGTCGTAGTCGGGTATACTAAGCAATAATGGCAACACTAAAAGAACTTCGTGATGAGCGACTAAGAAAGCTGGATGAATTAAAAGGATTGGGAGTAAATCCGTATCCTGCTGATTCTATGCGTACTCATAGTGTGGCAGAAATACTAGGTAATTATTCAAACTTAGAGGCTACGAACACAGAACTTAAGACTGCCGGTCGGATTACTAATATTAGAAAATTTGGGAAAATAGCCTTTGTTGTAATTCGCGATAGTCAGGTTAGCATTCAATTATTTTTAAGTAGCGATCAAGTGCATGATCCCAACTTCTCAAATAGTGAGCTAGGATTTGAACATTTAAATTTACTTGATTCAGGTGATTTTATTGAAGTTAGTGGCGTGTGCGCCACAACCAAAACAGGTGAGCAATCCATAACTGTTCAAAAATTACGACTGTTAACGAAGAGTCTCCGCCCGATGCCGACTACTCAAGACGGCTTTACAAATAAAGAAGAGCGACTTCGAAGACGCTATATTGATACAAATGTAAATAAAGAAGTTTACGATCGTTTTATCCGCCGGAGTAAATTCTGGCAAGCTACTCGCGATTATCTAAATAAGCATGATTTTATAGAAGTAAACGTGCCAGTGCTAGAACATACAACAGGTGGAGCAGATGCTAATCCTTTTGTAACGCATATGGACGCCATTGATCAGGAGTTTTATCTACGTATCAGCCACGAATTACCGCTGAAACGTTTAATCGGCGGCGGATACGAAAAAGTTTATGATATTGGCCCTCGGTTTAGAAATGAAAATTATACCGATGAGCATTTGCCTGAACATATTGCTATGGAATGGTATGCAGCCTACTGGGATTGGCAAAAAGGGATATCATTCATGACCGAAATGTATAGATACGTTTTGCAAGAGACGTTTGGTACGCTAACATTCAAATTAGGTGCATTCGATGTTGATCTTTCAAAGGATTGGGAACAGTGGGACTATGCAGAGACAATCAAGAAACGATACGGCATTGATGTCTTTGGTTGTACGCTTGACGATGTCAAGAACGCCCTTAAAGATAATAAACTTGAAGTAGAACAAACTGAAAACAAAGCTCGTGGAATAGATAAATTATGGAAAAACATCCGTAAAGATGTGGCTGGTCCTATTTGGCTTATTAACACACCGCTGTTTGTGAGCCCACTAGCAAAAATTAATCCCGATAATCCTCAAACCGTGCAAAGATTTCAGCCGGTTATGGCTGGGAGTGAACTTGGAAACGGATTTAGCGAACTAAATGATCCTATAGATCAACTTGATAGGTTTTTAGAGCAGCAGCACATGCGCGACGCGGGTGATGACGAAGCCATGATGCTCGATATTGACTATGTAGAGATGCTCGAATATGGGATGCCTCCAGCTTGTGGATGGGGTTTTAGTGAGCGTGTATTTTGGATATTCGAAGGTGTAACCGCTCGCGAAGGTGTACCATTTCCTCAGCTTCGGAGTGAAGTCGACGAAGTGACCAAAAACATATATCCGGATGTGTTTAAAAAGTAGATTACCGACTTATTAGTAGATAAAAATCATAAATGCTCAGCATATAGTAAGCCTTAACTGGTATACTAGGTGTACATGATTGAAGTTAAAGACATAACCAAAACATATGGGAAAAAGGATAACTTATTTACCGCACTCTCTGGAGTAAGTTTCACTATCCCAGAAGGTTCGACTGTAGCAATCATTGGCAAAAGTGGCTCTGGTAAATCAACACTTATGCATATTATGAGTGGGCTAGACCACCCCGATAGCGGTACGGTTACTATTGATGATGGACAAATACTACATCATCTAAAGGGTAAGGCCATGGATAAATTTCGGGCAACCGAAATGAGCTTTATATTTCAGTCTTTTTTTGTAGAAGGTAACCAAACATGCTATCAAAATGTATCTTTACCCCTAGAGATAGCAGAAAAAAGGGGACGAAAGAAGCATGTATATGAGGCTCTTGAGCAAGTAGACCTAATCGATAAAGTAAATAGTCGTGCGAGGGATTTATCGGGCGGACAAAAGCAGCGACTCGCCATAGCGCGTTCTATAGTTAATAAGCCGAATCTTATATTTGCTGATGAGCCAACAGGCAATCTTGATAGTGCGACGGGTGATAAGATTATTAAACTGCTCTTTGATTTGAACAAAAAGATCGGCAATACGCTCATAATCGTTACGCACGACGATGAACTAGCAGCGCAGTGTCAGTTTAGGATTACTTTAAAAGACGGACATATTATTGATATGAAAGATCAGTCCAAACGTAAACCGTTAAAAGGTGCAAAAACATGAAGATAGCAGATATCGCACGACGTAGCGGACGTAATTTACGTCAGGCAAAAGCACGAACTCTATTAACTTCACTAGCGATAGGGGTAGGGGCTTTTGCCCTAACACTAACGTTGGCAGCCAGCAATGGTGCCGAGAGTTTTGTTAACAAAGTTATTAGTGACAATTTTGATCCAGCAGAATTAATTGTTACAAGAGATGAATCTGTCCTAGGAAGAGCTGACGCAAATAAGCCTATAGAATATGATGAGAGTGTCGGCGTATCTACTGCAGGAAGAGGTGCTGCAGTTCAGGTTAAACAATTAACCGAGCAAGACATCGATAAGATACGTTCTTATAAGACAGTAGAGCAAGTGCGTGAAGGTGTTACGGTAAATTTACAGTATATACAGTCAGGTGATTCTAAAAGGTATATTGGTAGCGCCGAAGGATTTAGTCCAGCCCAGAACCCAGAACTTGTTAGCGGTAAGATACAGAAACCTCTAGGCAACAGACAATTACTCTTACCAGAAGCTTACGTTAAGGCTCTCGGCTTCAAAGATGCAAACGATGCGATTGGTGAGAAAGTTACATTAGCAGTTCGTAAAACAATTAATCCTCAGGCGCTTGCCGCAGCAGGTAACATTCCGACTAATGAGAATGACGCTACCGAGTTAGCTAATCAGTCTACTGTAGAAACCGAATTCATTGTATCTGCGGTGCTCAAAAAGCCAACGACCTCACAGCCAGGCACAGAGCTATATATGTACATTAGTAATGATTCCGCAAAAGAGCTTAACGATATTATTAATGAGGGTACATCGCAATATAGAAAATATACATTTGCCTATGTGCGAGTAAAAGACGGAGAAGATAACACTAAGCTCAAGGCAGTACAGACTCAGCTAAAAAACGACGACTTTGCTTCGCAAAGTGTTGAAGAAACACAAAAATTCTTGACCCAGATAATTGATGTACTCAAAGGTATTGTCGTTGCTTTCGGGGCAATTGCAATTATCGCATCAGTCTTCGGGGTAGTTAATACGATGTATATCAGTGTACTACAACGAACACGCGAGATAGGACTCATGAAAGCTCTTGGAATTAGAAGGCGAGACATAAGTCGTTTATTCCGATTCGAGGCTGCCTGGATAGGTCTTTTGGGGGGCACAATGGGAGCATTGCTGGCATTTATTACCGGAACTCTCTTAAATCCATGGATAACCGATAAACTAGATTTAGGAAAACAAGAATTACTAATGTTTGATTTTTCTCAAATTGTAGTACTTATTATTGCTCTTGTGTTGGTGGCAATTTTTGCAGGCCTATTGCCAGCAAGGAAGGCATCTAAGCTGGACCCTATCGAAGCTTTACGAACAGAGTAAGGTATGCACTTCCATTCTTGGCGCCTAGCACATCTTTAGACTGCGGTTCGTCCTCGCCGTATCAAAATGTACGACTCGGTACGCTCCTCATCTAGAAGTTGCACTATGCATCCAAGAAGAGAAAGTGCTTGATTGTGGTACAACGACTTAATAAAAAATATAAATATACGCCTCAGGCCGATGCTCACTTTTGCCTTGAATCTCATCAATATATAAACGTACTATATTTTTAAAATGTAATATTAGAACTTGAAATTATTTATTCGAATTTGCTAATGACCCTATACACTTTCCTGATGTAAATGAGGGTATACTGTCTAAGTAAGAATAGTATGTAAATAGGGAGGACATATGAAGGCAATTTGGAAAGATACAGTGATTGCAGAGGCAAAAAGAGAAGATCTTATATACATTGAGGGTAATTGGTATTTCCCGCCATCAAGTGTGAAGCAGGAATACTTATCAAAAAGTCCGACCCCATATACTTGCCCGTGGAAGGGTGTTTGTCAGTATTTTAATGTTGGCAACGACGATGAAAAGAGTACCGATGCAGCTTGGAGTTACCCTGACCCGCTACCAACTGCGATTGAACAAGTTAAAAAAGACTTTAGTAATTACGTAGCCTTTTGGCGTGACGTTCAAGTAACCTAAATAGTGTGGAAAAGCAGACTGAAAGTATCGTACTTGGTGGTGGGTGCTTCTGGTGTCTAGATGCCGGGTTTCGACTGATTAGGGGAGTTCTAAATGTTAGTTCAGGTTTCGCTGGTGGCCATACGGTAAACCCGACATACTATGATGTCGTGGATGGAGCAACTGGACATGCAGAGGTTGTGAAGGTATCGTTTGATACTAATGTAATTTTGCTCAATGATATTTTAGATATTTTTTGGACAATGCATAACCCGACTACCTTAAATCGGCAGGGTCATGATGTTGGTTCACAGTATCGCTCAATAATTTTATTCAATAATCAAGAGCAAGAAAAAATTATTAATGAATCAATAGAAAGTATTTCTAAGTATTGGAATGACCCCATTACTACTGAAGTCTCGAAATTGAAAGAATTTTATAAAGCTGAAGAAGAGCATCAGAATTTTTTCCAGAAGCATCCTGATATGGCATACTGTCAGGTAATAATTAATCCGAAACTCAATAAATTACGGGAAAAATTTGAAAGTAAGCTAGATAAAAAGCTATGAGCAGCTTTGACTAGAAAAGTTGAAACTATAGTTGTTTCGCTTCAACTACGAAACGTTTTGCAGTGCTACCGAGCGGATAGCAGGTGTACAATGTTAATTTATTGGGAACGGTAGGGTCGGGGTCTCTTATGTCGACTTGTGTTGGCAAAACGGTTCGAGTGTTATAAATTTCATATTCATACACTTTATCATCCCATTTTAGATAAATTTTGTTACCGTTTTTTAATTCTGGTAGATTGTAGAATACTCCACCGTTTGCAGCAGTGTACAAAAAACGGTGACCTGCTAAAACGATGTTGCTAGGTTTTGTTGGATTGGCGTTTGGGGTTTCGCGCCAAGCACCTTGATTCTTCCCAATTACATAGATATTTTTTCCTTCAATAATCTGAGCATTAATACCTATAGGTGCTAAGATAATTCTATTTCCTTTTAGATTTTCGGGGACTGGTTTTTCAGGTTTTTTTCCTTGCTTAGTTTCTATAGCCGCCTGCTGATAAGGGCTGGCATCTATTTTTGGACGAGTAATCAAGAATCGTAAACGTGGTAAATACGGTAGTATGAGGAAAATAAAGCTTCCAATCGTGATGACTATAAGAATACCTAGTACAAACTTAGATCGTTTACTCCTCGATCTCGATTGCGATGGTTTACTGCGAATACTTTTTCGTTGAGGAATGGAAAATTTATACATAATGCTTATGTATAGTATACGTTACTTTTATACGAACGTTCTAGGGTGCATTGACCTTTGTTTTAAAATCAATCTAAAAAATATGCTATAGTGCAGGTATGAAATTAAAAAAACCACCTTTAAATAAGAGCACCAAGACGAATAAGAAAATTACGAATGAATCACTGAATACCTGGAATAAACGGCTTGCTGTATTGCATGCCGTTCAGGGAATAGCGATCTTACTGTTAAGCAGCAAGGCTATCTCATGGCCAATAACTACATCATTTTTAACGATTGATACGATCGCTACGAAAGCTGCCGGTAATCCAGTGTTAGCTCCAGCAGCTCAAACTATTGGAAATATAAATATTGGCTACCTGGTTGCGATATTTTTCTTTATGTCAGCGTTAGCGCATATAATAATTGCGACTAAATACCGTAAGACGTACGAGTCTGATCTAAAGAAAGGTATCAACAAAGCGCGATGGATTGAATATGGTCTGAGTGCAAGCACGATGATGGTAGCCATTGCGATACTCAGCGGCGTATATGACTTATCTTCATTGATTATGATATTTGTGCTTGATTTACTCATGAACCTCATGGGTCTGGTTATGGAAGTCCAGAATCAAGGAGCCAAGAAAGTTAACTGGCTTACTTATTGGATAGGATGTTTAGCGGGGATTGTTCCCTGGATCGTATTTACGATTTATGTGGCTGGTGCAAACGCGTATGGCAGTGGTGGAATACCTACATTTGTATACTTTATTTACGCCAGCATGTTTATATTCTTCAGTAGTTTCGCCGTTAATATGTACCTACAGTATAAGAAAACCGGTAAATGGTCAGATTATATGTACGGTGAACGAACGTACATGATCTTGAGTCTCGTTGCGAAGACGGCGTTGGCATGGCAAGTATTCGCCGGCACATTGCGCCCGTAATACTACACCAACCTGCTTCGTTATTTACTCCGTACTTCATTTACCGCACTTTTAGTGCGGCTCACTACAGTACTCGTAAATGCCTCGCATTTCGGCATAGTATTGCGGGCTTAGTATAGTATTATGGGTAGCTGATTCGTTTTTTTCTTGAACTAACCTAGAATACAAAGGACTATAAAATAATATAAAGAGAAAACAATTTAGATGAAGCAGAAAAAAGATATGATTGAGACCGTTACTATTGAGAAGCTAGTCCATGGTGGACAGGGGCTAGGAACGCTTAAAGATGGGCGTAAGGCATTTATATGGAATACACTACCAGGCGAAACGGTCAAAGCCAGAATTACGAAAAAGAAAAAAGATTTCGTAGAAGGGATAGCCGAAGAGATTATTAATAAATCTCAGGATCGTATTGACCCAAAAGAATCAATATACCTGGCAACGTCTCCTTGGCAGATGATGAATCTTGATGCGGAAAATAAGTACAAGAAAAATATCGTCACAGAAACTTTTCATCGGGAAAACGTAGAATTACCAGAATTTGATATGGTGAGCGATGGAAAATATTTTGGGTATCGAAATAAAATGGAATTTTCTTTTTATGGCGACGATGATGGGCTGCATTATGCCTTTTATAATCGGGGTACACACTATAAGCAGATTGTTCATGATAGTGCGTTGGCACTGCCAGCCATCAATGAAGCAGCAAAAAACTTACTACTTGAGCTGAACAAACTTAAGCTCAGGGCGGGCGACCTAAAATCGGTAATTTTGCGATGTACGCAGGAAGGCAAGACAGTGGGGGCACTATTTGTTAAGCCAACAGATTTTCCAGACATCACTTTACCAGGCGGCTTAAGTGGTCTTAAGGTTTTTCATTCAAATCCACGAAGTCCAGCATCGGTAGCTACTAAATTATTACGTACAATCGGCGACATCAAACTTTCTGACATGCTTCTTGGTACTAAGATAGAGTACGACGTAGTAGGTTTTTTCCAGGTTAATTTGCCAGTCTTCGAGCTGGCACTAAAGCAGATCGATTACCTTACGGTTGGAGTTAATAATAAGATTGATATGTATTCGGGGGTTGGGACAATAGGCATTCCAATTGGAGGAACAGCAACTCTCGTAGAACAAGACTCAGCAAATGTTGAGATGGCGCGTATAAATGTTGGTAGCCAGCAAATTGATGTCGTGCAGGCCAGTAGCGAAAAAGCCTTAGAATACATTGTTGCTGGCTCTTGTTTGATCGTTGATCCTCCTAGAAGTGGCTTGCATAAAGAAGTCGTAGCAAAGATATTAGAACAAAAACCGAAATTGATTTGTTACCTATCATGCAACCCATCCACACAAGCCCGAGACTGTGCTGTGTTGCTAGAAGCATATAAAATACGTACATTCGAAGGGTATAACTTTTTTCCGCGGACACCGCATATAGAAACTCTGGTAGTATTGGAGTTGAAATGAAAATACATAGATTTTATACCCCAGACCTGGAACTGAGTAATGAGCTGTGGTTGAGTGCCCCTGAATTACTACATCAATGGACAAAAGTTTTACGTTTTCGTGAAGGTCAAAAAGTAGTTCTTTTTGACGGTGTCGAACGCGAAAGGCTATATGTAGTAACCGAAATTTCATCGAATGAAGCATATCTAGAACTCGTTACTGACTATCAACGCCAATTACCTAAAAAAGATATATATGTGTTTTGGTCGCTACTAAAGAAAGATAAAAACGATTGGGTGCTACAAAAGTGTACCGAGCTTGGTGCTAGCCACTTTATTCCACTCATTGCCGATCGATCAGAAAAAACTGGGTTTAATGCTGAAAGAGCCAAGAGGATCGTGATAGAAGCAGCGGAGCAATGTGGGCGAAGTGACATTCCAGCTATTCGAGATGCTATGCATGTTAAGAAAGCCCTAGAGCAGTACAGTGGCAAACTAGACTTATATGTATGCGAACAAAACAGTGAAGGAAATCATAAGATTAATAAAAAAGCGGGCGTGCTTATAGGTCCAGAAGGTGGCTGGAGTGATGAAGAGAAAGAACTGTTTGAACAGCTGAGTATTAAGCATCTTAATTTACACGATTTTACGCTTCGCGCCGAAACTGCAGCTATTGCATCAATAGCAATATTATGTTAAAGTATAGCTTATGAATAGAGATAGCGGGGCAAACGCAAACCCTAATAGGTTATTCCCACGGCAGCTGGTGGCAGGTTTTGTAATTGCCGTAGGTACTATCGGTGTAGCAGGATGTAGTGCTAATGGACCGCAAGAAATTGCCGATTCTAATACTTCTGTAACTCCTGTAGAGTGTGCAGCCGAAGCATTATATAGTTTTGAGGTAGAGCAACAAG
>CAYMTU010000034.1:0-10051 GCA_964393455.1 uncultured Candidatus Saccharibacteria bacterium | reverse complement strand
GGTTCGCGCAAAAGTGTAAAATTGCACCATTACAATTTAACGACTCTTTTGGTCGTTTTGTTGTAATGTAGACCGAGGATTTGAACCGAAGGTGAGAAATGCCGGTGGCATTTCGCAAGGAAACCTTTAAGATTTCAAGCTGTGCTTGAAGTATTATAGTTTCGGGGTCGCGGAACGTGACCAAGTTCTCTTCGCGGCACCACTATTCTTGTTTCTTTCTAGGACTTCATTATATTTAATGTAACGACTCCAAAATAGGCTTAAGTTTATTGCAATTTTTTGGATGAATAGCACGGCTATTGTGGTATCATTAATTGCAGAAATACTAATGCTAATAACTATCTAATTTATAGAGGATTCATGAGTAAAGTCGCGCAATATCTTCAAGAACATTTAAGTGGTGAAGTTTTACACACACCTGCAATACGTAAATATTTTTCAACAGACGGCGGAGTTTTTACCGTCACACCGTCTCTCGTTGTATACCCAAGAAACGAAGGAGACGTTCGCAAGACGGCACGATTTACTTGGCAGCTTGCAGAACGCGGTCGAATCATTCCGATTACGGCTCGTGGTATGGGCACCGATCAAGGTAGTGCAGCTGTAGGTAGCGGAGTAATGATGGTTTTTCCTGCCCATATGAATCGGATTCTAGAATATGATGGCAAGACAGGCGATGTAGTAATAGAACCAGGGATTCTTTACGGCAAGTTACAACAAACTTTGCATACACATGGTAGATTTTTGCCCCCATACCCATCTTCTATGGAGTACAGTACAGTTGGTGGAGCTATAGCTAACAACGCCAGTGGAGAAAAAACTTTTAAGTATGGATGTACCAGAGATTTCGTTAAAGGTCTTCGTGTTGTGCTTGCCAATGGTGAAGTCATAGAAACGCGGCGTCTTTCTAAGCGAGAGCTCAGTAAAAAAATGGGGCTTACCACTTTTGAAGGCGAACTGTATCGAGCACTCGACGGGCTTATAGAAGAAAACAAGCAGATAATTAAAGATATGCATTTGAACGTTAGCAAAAACTCTGCTGGTTATGACATTGCAGACGTAAAACGTAAAGATGGCTCGTTTGACCTTACACCACTCATTGTTGGTTCTCAGGGTACGCTAGCAATCGTCTCAGAGGCAACCATAGCTACTGCGCCGTACAATCCATCGACTACACTGATTGCTGCATTTTTTGAAGATCTTGAGGTTGCGCAGCAAGCGATTGACCAAATTAGTAAACTTCCAGAATCACCAAGTGCTATGGAGCTTGTGGATGAGAATTTACTAAAATTCTTAGATGAGCATAACCCGAATCAGCTTAAAGGAATCGTGTCTAAACCATTCCATAAAATGATCGTTCTTATAGAATTTGATAATGCCAATGCACGTACTCAAAAACGCATGGCAAAAAAAGCGACCAAGATACTAGACAAATTAACGGTAACCTATAAAGTTGAAACAGAAGAGCATGAGAAAGAAGAGTTGTGGAAAATCAGGCACAGTGCTGCAGCGGTAATTTCACACTCAGAGGGTAACTTAAAAGCACTTCCTATTATTGAAGACGGAATTGTTCCGGACGGGAAGATGAATGAATATATAAAAAACGTATATGACATGTTTGAAAAATATAGTCTTAAGGTTGCCATGTGGGGTCACGCTGGCAACGCAAACCTTCATATGCAGCCTTTCCTAGACTTGAGCCAAGTTGGGGATAGACAGAAGGTATTTAAAATCATTGATGAGTACTACAGTATGGTCATAAGTATGGGTGGTAGTACGAGCGGCGAACATAGTGATGGTCGTCTTCGTGCTCCTTACTTAAGCAAGCTCTATGGTGAAGCCGTGTATACACTATTTCAGAAAACAAAACTGATATTCGATCCTTATGGCATTATGAATCCAGGCGTAAAGATCGATGTTACTATTGATGATATTAAGCCTTTGCTTCGTCATGAGTATTCTATGGAGCATCTCGCCGACCACCTACCTCGTTCTTAATTGTAGGTAAAATATTTTTGCTCTCATCTGTAAAGCAGTTGATTTATTTAGTCAAAAGCAGTACCATAGGTAAGTTCTTTTACAACCATTACTTTGTGCGCGGATGGCGGAATTGGTAGACGCGCTACCTTGAGGTGGTAGTGGGAGAAATCCTGTGGAGGTTCAAGTCCTCTTTCGCGCACCAGGGTGATTAGCTCAGCTGGCTAGAGCACCTCGTTTACACCGAGGGGGTCGGGGGTTCGAGTCCCTCATCACCCACCAAATAAAACAACCAGGTATATCCTGGTTTTTTTATTTGCACGTGCTGAGCAACTCGAACCCTCGACCGAAAATGCGAAGCATTTGCATGGTCGGGGAGTTCGGTCATCAAGACCGCTCGCAGAAGTTTACTTCGAGAACGGGCGCAGATGTGCGCTGTCCCTCATCCTTTCGGATGGGGTATTTTCTTTGTTGGATAATTCGGGACTCTTGCGCCCGACCGTAAATGCGAAGCATTTGCATGGTCGGGAGGTTCGGCGTAGCGAGGACGCGCACAGGAACTTGTTCCAAGTACGCCGCAGCGGAAGAGCGTAGCGATCCCGTAGTTGCCTACAAAATAATAGTGCTATACTAATTCCATAAATAACATGAAGGTATGCATATGATCTGGCTATTGTTAGCAATAATACTGCTCGTAATAATTTTTGGAATTCGAATTATAAATCAATATGAGCGCGGAGTAATATTAACGCTTGGAAAATATACCGGTATGCGTAACCCAGGATTAAATATCATTATTCCTTTTATTCAAGTCATGAAGAAAGTAGATATACGTTCAACACCCGTTGATGTACCTAAACAAGAAGTAATTACTAAAGATAACGTAACCATAGGTGTTGATGCAGTTGTGTATTTTAGGGTTATATCTGCAGATAAGGCAACTCTTGAAACTACTAATTATACCTATGCTACTGCTCAATTTGCTCAAGCTGCATTACGGGATGTTGTTGGAAATGTTGAGCTAGATGAGTTGCTAAGTAAACGAGATGAGATTAGTCTACAAATTAAGAATGTCGTAGATAGTGAAACAGATAAATGGGGAATTGATGTAGAAAACGTTAAAATTCAAAATATTGAATTACCTCAAGACATGAAACGTGCTATGGCGAAACAAGCTGAAGCAGAACGGGAGCGCAGGGCTGTGATTATTACCGCAGGTGGCGAAAAAGAGTCCGCTTTACAGGTTGCTGAAGCAGCTCAAATTCTAAGTAAGGTCCCAGGTGGAGTTGCTATTCGTACTCTTCAAACTCTTGAGAAAATTTCTGTCGAACCTTCTCAAAAAAGCATATTTGTTCTACCGGTAGAACTTCTCGATTCTTTCAAGAGCTTAATGAAATAAGTATTAATTGTAGTTTACGACGGACAGCGGACTTCGTCCTCTTCCTTTCAGCCATGCTCGATGTAAGCATCTATGCTTGGCGCCTCTCAGACAGCGGACTTCGTCCTTTATCCATTCCGGCGTGCTCGGAGCTAGCACCTGCGCGCGTCCTCATTCCACCGAACCGATTTTGCTATCGCAAAAATCTCGGTTCAAGCCAAGAATAATAACCAAGCAAAAACCCGACACAATGGTCGGGTATTCGCTTGGTGGCTCCTCTCGGACTCGAACCGAGGACACAAGGCTCTTCAAGCCTCTGCTCTACCAACTGAGCTAAAGAGCCACACTGAGAAGATAGTATACCTGATAAACAGTGGTTTCTTCAAGCGGTGAAGATTATTTTGCAATTGATTCGTCAAAATGCTTGCGCTAATTTTAGGACTGGTCCATACTTTATACTAACAACGGAGAATAGATGTACTATATAGATCGTACTGAATTGGGGGCTCGATTAGCTGCAGTGATTGCACCGACAGTAACGGTTGAACCGATCATTGTTTGCCTAAAAGAGTCGGCGCTTGCGACATCAATCTCTCTAGCTACAGAACTTCGTGGTTGGATATTCCCATTACTTTGTGAAGACATCAAGTTAGATGCAGATGACCGTATCGTAGGCGTAGTAAGTGGTGATGGAGATTTTACCTTAAACCCATCACTATCCTCTTTTGAATATGATGACATTATGTCTGAGTACCATAGCGTTATAGAAGATAAAAAACGACAAGCCTTTAGTCAGCTTAACAGTAGACTCGCTTCGTACGGGGTATTGAACGAAGATGTATTTAACGGTCGTCAGGTAATACTATGCGGGGATGTTATCAAAAACCAGATTCATATTGGTGCTGCTAAGACGCTTCTAAAGCCGCATAGACCAAGTGGGATAGTAGCTGCTGTGGGTAACGTTGACGTAAACGCAGCCGATTTATTGCGACTCACTGCAGATCAAGTACATCTTATGGATGTTATGAGTTCTATGTTCGATGATAATCACTATTTTGAAAAGTCCGATCCCTACAGCATTGATATTTTGCGAAAAATAGCTATGAATGTTTCGCAGTTCTGGAAACCACAAAAAGCAATCTAAGTAATAAATAGGAGAACAACATTGCAATCACAACAACCACAACCTGTACAGTAGGCAGTTCCGCAGCACAATCAAACTACCCCATCACAGCCTGCTCCGGTCTAAAATAATGGACTAACTGATTCAGAATTGGCGCAGTCTAAGCAGCTACTTGATACGATTACCGGCTCTTATGGTCAGCAAATTGTTGGACAGCAAAACCTTCGAACAAGTTTACTCGTTGCGCTTTTAACAGGAGGACATATACTGCTCGAAAGTGTGCCTGGTCTTGCAAAGACAACCGCAGCTGCAACACTAGCTTCAGTAGTACAGGGTTCATTCCATCGTATTCAGTGCACACCCGATTTATTGCCGAGTGATATTATAGGTACACAAATTTATGATTACTCTAAGGCTACGTTTAAGACGCAGCTCGGTCCGGTCCACGCAAATTTTGTATTACTAGATGAGATTAATCGATCGAGTGCAAAAACACAAAGCGCTATGCTCGAGGCTATGCAAGAACGCCAAACTACCATTGGAGGAGAATTGCATCCATTACCACATCCTTTCCTGGTTTTAGCTACGCAGAATCCCATTGAAGAAGAGGGCACCTACGTACTACCCGAAGCTCAAATGGACAGGTTTCTACTGAAAGAAATAATAGATTATCCTAACCAAGAAGAAGAGCTTGAAATATTGCATCGTTTTGAAGGCGGAGTATTTTCAAAAGAATCTCTAGATAAACTAAACCACGTTACACTTGAAGACATCGAACTACTTCAAGAAAACGTTAAAAAGGTGTACCTTGATGAGTCTATTAAGAAGTACATTGTTGCTGTTGTGTCATCATCTCGTGAACCGGGCAAATACATTCCTGCAGATAAAGCAAAGTACGTTCAGTTTGGAGCAAGTCCGCGCGCAAGCTTGGCCTTTATGCAGGTATCAAGAGCACTGGCGTTACTAAACGGTAGGGGTTATGTTATTCCTGAAGACGTTAAAGCACTCAGATATAGTGTCTTGCGGCATCGTATAATATTGAATTTTGAGGCAGTTGCTGATCAAGTTCATCAAGAAACAATTATTGATGCACTCTTTAGCGTTGTTCAGACACCGTAGAGGATATTTTGGCTAGTTTATTAAAAAAAGTTAAAAGCAAAATGACCATATACGCTCATCAAAAGGTGCGCGGCCTTTTAGATGGTGAGTATGGCTCAGTCTTCAAAGGTCGTAGCATGGATTTTGACGATCTTCGTGAGTATATTTTAGGCGACGATGTTAAGGACATCGATTGGAAGGCTACGGCTCGTAGCGGACAAACGTTAATTCGTCGCTATGTTGCTATTCGAAAACATAATATTATGCTGGTCGTTAACACCGGCAAATCTATGAAAGCAGTAACCCCAACTCTCGAAGATAAAACAGACGTCTCTATTATGATAGCTGGGGTCATGGGATACTTGGCACAAAAGCATGGAGATCTTGTCTCGCTAGTTGCTGGTGACGATGCTGGAGCACACTTCATACCGTTATCTGGTCGTAATGCACAGCTTGAACAGATGCTACAGTACGTCGATAAACGTGCTAATGCTCAATCGGCAAATAGTAATGCGAATCGAATTTTTGAATATATCGCCCGTAATATAAAACGAAAGATGATCTTGATTGTAATTAGTGACTCTATCGAAGTTGATGATGTGCAATTAACATTACTACGTAGATTGCGTGCCCAGCACGAAATTATGTTTGTCCGTATCAACGATTTCGATCCAGCTAATCCGGAACATCTAAGTTCAGAGGTTTTTGATGTGCAAGACCCTGTGTTAATGCCTTATTTTATTCGATCACATAAAACATTATTCTCAGAAACACAAAGAAAGTACCAAGAAAGAAATCAACGTAATTTAAAATCTCTTCAAAGACTTGGTATTAGTAGTGTTGATGTATCGAGCGAGAGAGAAGTAATACCTAAATTATTTTTACTATTAGAAAAGCAACGCCATGCAAAATAACATAGAGCTTACTCCACCAATTCAATATAGCTTAGTATGGTTTGTAGTAGGAAGTAGTATATTTGCTGCAATTATACTTCTTAACGGGTATATACTTTTCTCAACACGAAAAAAGAAAATTAGAACAGTCAGTACGTTACCAATTATACCGCCAGTGTACGTAGATATTGAAAAAATTAAACAAAAATACTTTAGCTTAATTACGCAAATAGAAAAGCAATACCATGGGAAAGAAATAAATGAACGTACGGTACATCAGCTGCTGAGCATCACGCTGCGTCTTTTCGTATTTGAAATCAAAGGTCTCGCAACGCATAAATTTACATTGAGCGAAATCAAACGAGCTGATGTTACTGTGCTCGCTAACGTTATAGAAGCATTGTATCCGCCAGAATTTGAAGCTATAAGTAATGGTGATGCTAACGCTGCAATTGCCATGTCACGAAAGATGGTTCAAGAATGGTCTTAAGATTTGGCTGGCTCATAGTATTTTGGATAATTGTTTTTATTGTCGCATGGAAGTTTTGGCAAAAGAGTAAAGCAGGTAGTTCAACTAAGAAACAGAAACAAAAAAAGCCAGTTGCTAACACAAAGTATATTCAACAACTACCGGCGTATATGGTTGCACTTAAGAAATATAAGCTGCTCGTACGTAGTACAGCCGTGGTCATGATTTGCCTACTAATAACCATAGTAATTATATCGATGAGACCTGCACGTAAAACGACTGAAGTACCACAGCTTAGGAATAGAGATATTGTGCTATGTCTTGATGTGTCAGGCTCAATGACACAAGTTGACGCGAAGGTTGTCGAGACTTTTGCTGAATTAACCAAAGGCTTCAAGGGAGAAAGAATTAGCATGGTTATATTTGATAGTTCTGCGGCCACCATTTTTCCATTAACTGATGACTATGACTTTATTATTGATATCTTAAATCAAACCAAAGAAGCATTCGAAAATAAGGACTTCAAAAAAGAAACCTTCGACATATTTTCTGGAGTAAGCGAAGGGGAAGGGTCTTCGCTGATTGGTGACGGCCTTGGTTCATGTGTCTTAAGGTTTGATAATCAACAATCTAAACGGTCTCGATCGATTATTCTTGCTACCGATAACTATGTAGCGGGCAGTCAAATTATCGATCTTAAGCAGGCCGGTGCTTTGGCTAAAGAAAAAAATATTCGAGTGTATGGTTTAAACCCTAGCGATTATAGTAGTGAGTTTTATAAAGACCCTCCATCGGAAGAGTATAGGTCAGTCGTGCTCGCAACTGATGGTGACTACTATAAATTTGAAGAACCAGGGGCTGTTAAAGAAATTATAGCTAAAATATCTAGTCAAGAAGCTACGCGATTCAAAGGAAGTCCAGTAATAGTAGTATCTGATAGCCCCGCGTTACTTATAGTTTCTGCATTTCTACTATTAATGATGCTCTACATATTTTTATGGAGACTCGGACTATGATCTTTAAACCAATAATTAATCCGTATATTTTAGTAGTGATTATCATTTTATCATTAGGATTTGTAGGGTTTACAATAATACGTTCCCGTGGGCAGAGAAGAAAGCAATGGATACTACGTTCCGTTATGGTAGTGCTGCTTATAGTGATGGCATTCCGGCCGTCAATAACTGGAGGTAGCGCAAACCTGGGACTAAGTAATTTTGATGTTATATTTGCAATCGATACAACTAACTCTATGGTAGCTGAAGATTATGATGGTAATAAGCCCCGACTAGAAGGGGTAAAAAAGGATATTCAAAATCTGACTAAGAATTTAGCTGGTGCACGATTTTCGGTTATGACTTTTGATAATAATGCTTCAGTCATACTACCACTCACGACAGACGCAACCGCGACGGTTACGGCAGCGAATACCGTTAGCCAAGAGATATCATACTATTCACTTGGAAGTGCAATCGATAAGCCAGTAGAGCTTTTAAAAAAGACATTGAGTGAGTATCAAAAAAGCAAGCCAGACAGAACGAGGTTACTGTTTTACTTTGGAGATGGCGAACAAACTATCGAAGCAAAACCAAAATCATTTAGCGAACTTAATTCGTTGCTTGATGGTGGTGTTGTGCTGGGCTACGGAACCGAGGCTGGAGGAAGGATGAAAGAATTTACCGGTTCAGATACCTTTAAAAATGATGAATACATAACTGATTATTCATCAAAAGATTTTACTCGAAAAGATGCGCTCTCAAAAATTGACGAAACTAATCTTAAGACTATCGCAAAAGAGATTGGCGGATTCTATGAGAATAGGACAAAGCCAGCCGATACCGCAAATATTGTCAAGAAGTTGTCTGTTGAAAAATTAGAAAAGACGACAGTCGACGTAAACGCCACGACAGATCTATATTGGCTCCTGGGCATTCCTTTTGTATTGTTACTACTTATAGATATAAGAAAAATTGTAGAGATGCTGCTTGAAATAAAGGAAAGTAACACATGACAGATACTGCCCCCTATGATCTAGATAAGCTACATCCAGATAAGTTGCGATTATCGAAGCGTAAAAAGCTATTTAAACGCTCTTTTGCATTTACTATTATTGGGTTATTGATAGCTTTTAAACTTATGTCACCTACTGCGTTTACGGCTATAGCAATTTCTGCGTACAATGTAAAAGATTCTCGAAAGGCACTTCGTTATCTAGCTCCGCTTCAAGTACTTAATATCTTTGAGCCTTATAAGTACTATTTAAATAGTGGAGATGCCAAATACCAAAAAGCGGATTTCGCAGGTGCTGAATCGCAATTTAGAAATGCTCAAAAATTAGTTCCAAAATCAAATTTCTGTCAAATAACTATTAATCTTATTCTGTCAATTGAAGCTCAAGCGGATGCATTAGCCGCTGCTAAGAATTACGACAAGGCAATTGAAAGGTACGATGAGATCAAAGCTATTGTGCTTGATTCTAAGTGCGGTAATTCTGATGGCGAAAAAACAGCTGATTCAAAATCTAAAGAAGTAGAAAAACGTAGTAGTGATAAGTCCGATGCAGCTAAGAAAGCAAGAAATGGCGATAGTACAGAAAAGTCGGCATCAGAAAACGCAGAACAACAAAAGGCAGAACAATTAACGCAAGAACAAACTGAAAAACTACAGAAGTCAGAGCAAAATAGCTCTAGACTACGCCAGCAAAGTAAGCAACGCAAGGATTCATATGATGTAGACATTTCAAAACGAAAATATGATGGTAAGAATTGGTAAGAGCTGTACAGATATTACAAAAAACTTAACGAAAGCCAAAACATACCTTCCTTGAATTTATCTCTTTTATCATCTATAATCTATCTCTGTTATCACTTCATTGACACAACGATACGCGAGACTAGCTCAGTTGATAGAGCGCTTCCTTGCCAGGTAGGCCATGGGTTTGGCGGACGAGGAGCTCAGACCATGAATATGCTTGCATACATTCATGTCGAGCACCGCAGGAAGAAGGACGAAGTCCGCTGACTCGTCACAGAGACTAAAGTACATTATAATTAAGAACATGCGGGTGTAGCTCAGTTGATAGAGCGCTTCCTTGCCAAGGAAGAGGCCACGAG
>CAYMTU010000033.1:0-11122 GCA_964393455.1 uncultured Candidatus Saccharibacteria bacterium | reverse complement strand
TAAGCCACTCCTTCGGGAGTGGTTTTAATTTCAGCTCGATTCTCGAGCACGGATTTGAACCGAAGGTTCGGTGAAGCGAAGTCACGCACAGAAGCTCGCTTCGAGCATGACTGAGTGAAAAAGGACGAAGTCCGCTATCCGTCCGGGTGTACCAGTATGCAAAATTAAAAACCTCTTATTTACATAGAAGTTTTTCTGATTTTCCTTTATATATTTAATTGATTCAAGACCCTTTTACTTATATAAATTTAAGGAGTGTAGCATAATACTTTCATGTCAATACGAAATGAATATGCTGTAATAGTTATAATCGCAATATTTGGTATATGTTCCTACTTATCTTTTGAGGTAGTTAGGATGAACCGGCTTATAAATGCAGGCGCTATAATGTCTCGTAATGCAGTAAAATATGAACGACCCATTGAGGGCAAAAACGAAATACTTATATTAGGCGATAGCTTGGCATATGGAGTAGGAGTGAGTAAACCAGCAGATTCGTTTGCTGGAGTTATTGCTGAGCATTTTAAAAATAAGTCTGTAAAAAACAATGCGGTAATTGGCGAGACCATCAATAGCCTGCAGACGACACTTGATATTAAACTAACCACTCATTATGAGCGTGTTTACATTATTGTTGGCGGTAATGACATTATGCGAATGCATATAAATGTATTTAATTCAGATGATGCTCTTCGAACGTTAGTTGAAGAAACAACCCGGCGAGCCGATAAAGTATATTTGGTTACGACTGGTGACTTTAAAAAAGTAAGTCTTAGTCCATGGCTATTGAGGGACGTCTTTAGCTTAAGGGCTAATATGATACGTAATACTGCGCTAGATCTAGAATCAAAGTTTAGTAACTTTGATTATGTTGATTTTAAGTCTAACAATATTAAAAGTGATGAGTACAAAAAGCTTGAGGCTGCAGATGGGTATCATTTGAATGATGAAGGTATCCAGCAATTAGTGTCAATAATGTTGAGTGAGGTTTACTAATTATTTAATCTTTTTTGAAAGAGGGATAAGAAAAAAGAGTGAAGCGGCGGGCATAACAAAAAGACTTACAAATGAAACAGGTCCACACTCTGGGGGTGGTGGTCCTTTGATAGTAAAACACGCAGAGAAAGTGATACCAAGACCAATCACAAATACTACAAAGAGGCCCCCGCCAACTATCATAAATCGAAGAAAAGAAATGAGGAATTTATTTCTCGGTTTTTTTTGATCATTAAGTGTATTAGCGCTCGTATAATCTAAAGGCTTATTTTCTATTTCGTTATTTAAAGGCACGACAGTTTGCGGGGGCTGAATTGGCCTAATGTCCACTTCTTTTATTGGCTGCGGGTTTGGCGGTATAGGGTTTGTATTATCCATGTGTACTATATTCTAATAAATTTAGTATACCGTAACCGATTATATTAACAATCATATAAAAATAATCATTTGTATGGCGAGAATTTAATCTGCATTCTATGCAGAGTATCTTTTTTCCAAATCATAGATTCAGTATAGTAATGAAGGAAGAAAACACATGTTAATATTATGGTGAGTGTGGCAGAATTTAGTTTCGCAATCGTAAATGCCAGTAAAATTGAAACAAATGGACTAGCAACAAAAACAGGTAATTTCAATTTTGCTGTAGCCCTGTATATGATATTTGAATGAGACTTTACGAAGCGATTATTATCGTGCGTAATATAAAAAGTGTATGCTGTTAAATCATGTATAATCCTGGGAATTACGAGTGTAATAATTGGATACCCAACAACTATATAGAAAATTCCAAGTATCGGGATAAAGTGCGTTCCTAAGAAATATATTTTACCAAGTCTGGTACGTGATTGCTTTACTATATTTAACGCTAAAAGATTATAAATTATAAGTACTATTACCAGAACTACCATGAATACGTTGGAATTATTAATCACATTCTGTAACCATGTCATTGGGATCAGGAGATACGCATAAATTACTGTTGCTATCGCAATACCGAGCCACTGCCAATACACATGGTAGGGTGCAGCGTTACGCATGAGTGATTTTGATACCCCACTTTGCTGCATGAATACATGTATCATTGTGTAAGTCACGAACGCAAGTATCGGTAAAATGGTTGCACCAGCGAAAGCGGGAAGAAAGATACCCAGAATAACTGCAATCTGCGCACCTCTTAATAATCGGGATCGGTAATAATCGAAGTATTCTTTGTCAGCAAAACTAAAAAAACTAGCAATTATATGTGGCACCATAAATAGCAATACAAACCACACATATACACGAGGATCAACGGGTAGTGCCTGCTGAACGTGACCATTAAATATTAACGAATCGATAGCTTTACAAATTAAAGATAGTGGCATAACGGCATATATTGCCAATAGTACTTTTGGATTGATTGAAATCGTAGATTCTTCTTTTTTCATGTGTAAACAATTGTTGAGAAAGCCAACTCAATGATACAGCAATATTAGAGTGAAACCCATTGTTTATTCTAGTCCCGCGTAAAAAAAGAAACTGTTGGCCTTGATGGTTCGATCATGAATTAAGTATAGTATATTAATCAAAACGTTTATGGTATAAATAAACTAATGATTAAAACAAAGGAATATGTATGTTTAAGAAAATAACATCGTTTGTAGTAACTCTCTTGGCTGCCATAACGATTAGTGCCCCAGTGTTGGCTCCAGTGTCAGTTTTAGCGCAGAATCCAGGTGAATATATTTGTGGGGGCGTCGCGATTAAAATAGGTGAACCGTGTGATCCGAATGATCCAAAAGCTGAAGAAAAAATAAATGAAACCATTAGAACTGGATTAAATTTATTTTCAGCAATAGTGGGAATAATTGCGGTAGTCATGGTCATAGTTGGCGGCGTTACATACATTACCTCGTCGGGCGATAGTGCAAAAGTTACGAAGGCAAAAAATACCATTTTGTATGCACTCATCGGTTTGGTTGTCGTGGCATTATCTCAAATAATCGTGCAGTTCGTTCTCGGTAAGTTTGCTGGTTCATAGTCAGCAACAAGTAACTAAATATAGAGACCATGTCAAAAAATACTAAAAATCAAAAGAAAAAGCATTCGGTACAGTATAAAAAAATAATTCTCATAGCATTACTGTTAGTTTTAGTGGTGTCTGGATTGTGCTATTTCAAATATCGAATTAAACCAACCGTAGCTCAAGCAGAGATTTCACCAATGAGAGAAATGATACTTATGGCAGCAGGAGCGGCCAAGAAAGACGCGCCAGTCGAAGCGAAAACTGGTGATGTATATTTCCCCGGTGCACGGCTATTCGTACCACCTCCACAAGGCAGTCTCGATGTTTTGACGTATTCATTCTATGATGATGGTAAAACAGAGCCAGACTTCAGCGTTAGTAACAAACGAATATTCAATATCAATGCTTCGCAATTGTATGCTGCCAATAATCTAACCGAGCTATTCGAAAAAATACCAAAACTGCAAGCCTGCCAGAGAGGTATAAATATACGTTACACACAGACCAATGAAACGTACGTAGGAACATTAAAACAAACCGTATCACTACCTAACGGAAAAAACCTATACATGTATGTAGATTCTTCTTGTCCTGAAATAGAAGAGTTATTGCCATTACTAAAACAAATTAAAACGTATTAGAGGTTACTATGAATCCCCAGCAGCAAAATCCAAATTTAACACCAGCAACCGCTACTCCTCCAATTGAGCCGACCTCCGCGCCGCAACCAATTATCCCGGCCACGCCAGTTGCGCCAGTACAACCAAGTACGCCAGCATTTACGCCTCAACCCATTCAAAATTTATATCCTCAGGTCCCCGAAACACCAACAGTTCCGGCACCTGCGCCAATGTCATCGTTCGAAAAAATGAGAGAGCAAGAGTATAAGCAGGCATCTACAGGATTAAATGATTTGGTAACGTTAGTGCTTGGCTTACTGTCATTTAGTACGTATATATTTATTGAGCAGATAATTAAGAATTTCTGGGCATCGGTTGTTGCCGCTAACCTCGTTGCTTTAGGTGCAATATTTTACGCTAATAAAAATTATAAAAATAATGGCAATACATCGCCGCTCGGCATAGTTGGCATAAGTGCTGCAACGTTTACTTTTACTGTGACAATTATGGCTGTAGTCTCATACATAATTATTCGGACACGTGCAAAATCGTACTACTAGGTATGCCTAGGAGTTTTTTATTGGACGTTTAAACTTACTACTGAGCATTTGTACAATCAGGATACTGCCAGCAGTAAGCCCAATTATAAAGACTGAAATTCCGGCGATTCTTAATCCACGAGCAATAGTGATATCCATTTCTAGCTTTCCAAGCCTACTCAGCATTTGATACCAGTCATGCGCTCGATCGTACGTTTCGTCTGAACCTTGCTCGTAAAGTCCAGCTAAACCGGTTGCCAGTGGTAGCAGTCGCGCCCGAGCGTCCGCCGCGTAGGTTGCCACATCAAATAGATTCATCCCAAGCCAACACCAGCACATGCTGGCAGCGAAGTACCATTTTTTTTGCAGAAATCCAATAAACCAAAGTATCGGAAATACTATCTGAAATATTGAACCACCTGCAATTGCCATGAATTGACCCAATGGCTGAAATAAAATATGCCCAAGTTCATGAATGCCGAGATCTAACGCAGTTAGTGGGTCTCTGAGTCTTTGCAATGCAAATGAAGTATCTCGAAGATTGAGCACTAATACGTATAAGAACCATATCAGAATCGGTAGTCTCCACCACCATAATTTTCCATTTGCCCATACTAACGGTTTCCGTATGAGCGATAGTGGTTTTCTGTATACGCTGCAGTTGGAACATTTAACAAAGTCGCTGTAGTACACGAGCGTTTTTCGGTTGCAGGCGGGGCACTTTGTTGGAAGCATTGCCTATATTATTACCATAAGAATTTATATTATGGTAATAATAGAAACTATTGAGCTTATTTGCTGTGTTTGAACTTACGTACAATAGTTCCAATTGCACCTAGCTGAATTGCTGCAAAAATAATTACCAATATGCCAACCGCACCCATAGTAGCCATCTGTGCATTAAACGGAGCGATAAATCCATCGTATAAGTTACCTAAAATAATCCGGGCGTTTGCATTATTAACAAGGCTTAAAACAGGAGGCCGAATGAGTGGACCAGTCGAAAAGCCAATTGCTGCGATTGCTATGAGCATAATTCCAATTTGTAGCAACACTTTATATATTCTTTTCCGTCCACTGTAGAGTAAATACCCGAGCAATCCAATTGATGCAAAGATACTGATTGGAGCTAAGAAAAGAAGTGTCTGATTAATCTTGTAAAGTTTAGGCGTTTCATTACCCTTAATGAGCGTAATCGTATCGGGTATTTCAGAAGCATCAACTTCAATTGGTTTATCAGCTCGTTCAGCTATAGCACTTATCACCACCAAACCTTTTTTTAGTGGAACAAGGTTGAAGGTAACAGCTTCTCTTTTTTCAGAAGTTAAAATTATTTGTACTTTTGTCGTCACTTTTTCAATTGCATTTGTTGCCTGATCAGTTTCTAGCAAGCTTGCAATTAATTTAGTGGCGCTTTTACCCAATGTTGCTTGTAGGACTGGTTTGTTGGCAAAGCTTTGACTTACAATTTCGTTGGCAATTGCCACGCGACTACTTTCTGCTGTCAGAGCAGTAGTCGTAATGTCGGAAAACGTCTCTGTGTCATAAATTGTATGGTTTATCCACCATGCAGTTTGGGCTATCGTTATTAGAACACCAACGATAGTCAGTAGAACTACCGTTCGAATTCTTTGCCAAAGACTTTTATTAGAATCTTTTACTGATTCTTTTTCTACTGGGCTAGCTTTTTTCATAAGAGATCCTTGTCTTTTAAAAGTAAAAATATAGTAACTTTTGATTTTAAGTATATTATAGTATCAAATTTATAAAATTACAAAAACTATTTATATCTATGGATGTCTTTATGTTAGCTAGCATAAGCAGTATAATGAATCACTATGGCCCAAGCCGAAGATTTCATTGGTGAAGAGAGCACCGTTTCACCAAAAATAATTAGTCCTGCAATTTTTGGAGTAGTATTCTTAGTTGTCATAAACTTTATTTCTGGAAAAACATTTACCGATAATGGCTGGCTCGTTTTAATTTACTGTTCCTTTTTGTCACTGTTTGCAGCGAGTCATTTTATTCCAAGGCTACGGTTTGGAAAAGAACATGCTTTTTATCTTTATGCATACCATTGGCTGCTTGGTTTTTTACTAATTTTTATTGTGCCAACAGAATCCTACTATTTGTACCTATGGCTACTATTGATGTATTTGACCGAGTACTACTATCAGACAAGGGGATTTATTCTAAGCTCAATTGCACTATTTATAATTATGTTAACGAGTGCATTTTATCAATATAGCGGATTATCTTGGGAGAATTTACAGCATATAATCCCAGAAATAATGGTGATAATTGTCGTTAACCTTGTCATTACGCAACTAGCATTTGGCAATAGGCAAGAGAGAAAAGATTTAGCAGAAAAAATAGCTCGCTCGGAATATGAGCACGGTAGATTGATTGCCCTCATAAACTCGATGAGTGATGCGGTGATAGCGACAGATGAAGAAGGTAGAATCCTTACCTACAATGCTGCAGCTCTTGATATTTTAGATACCAACTTAACCCTATCAAATATGCCGATAGGAGAAGTTATGAATGTTATCGACGCAAAAGGCAACAAAGTCGACATACTAGAAATTGCTCGTAAAACTTCTTATTTACAAAAACGTAAAGACCTAAGTATCAAAGTTAGTGATGAAGATAAAATAGACCTAGATATTAGTATAAGTAGGATTACGAGGGCTACCTTAGTTGCAAAACAGCAGGGCTTTACCTTTTTAATGAGAGATATAACAGAGCAAAAATCACTTGACGAAGAGCGTGACTTATTCATTTCAGAGGTTAGTCACGAACTTCGAACTCCAATTACTATTGCAGAAGGTGATATGTCGATGGCTGTACTATTAGCTGATAAGCCCGAGCCTAAAATTAACGAAATTAAAGAATCTGTTGAAAAAGCACATGATCAAGTTGTATTTTTAGCAGCTATGGTCAATGATCTTTCGGCACTATCGCGTGCTCAGAGAGAAGATAAAGCTATGGAAGTTGAAACCTTTAGTGTCGATGAAGTCATGAAAGATCTTGAAGATACGTATCGACCGCAAGCCGAGAAAAAGGGCTTGGAATTTAGCATTGATTTAGCCCCATCCATTCCAAACATAACAACATCTAGATTGTATTTCCGCGAGATTATGCAAAATTTTATTACGAATGCAATTAAATATACCGAAAAAGGAAGTATAACCATAAAAGCTCAAGCCATAGACAAGGATAATATTATCGTTGGGGTTACAGATACAGGTGCAGGTATTGCTAAAAGTGAACAATCTAAAGTATTTCAAAAATTTTGGCGCTCCGAAGATCCGTATACCAGGTCAACGTCTGGTACGGGACTTGGTTTATTTATTACAACCAAGCTCGCGCACAGGATTGGTGGACAGCTCGATCTAAAGTCCGAGATAAAAAAAGGCTCAACTTTTTCAATCATTCTACCAACAAAAGCATTCAAAACGGTCGACCAGCATAGCGTCGTTAAGAATGAAGTAGCACATCTATTTGATCAGGAATCAGACTAGTATTACGCGGTAGTTTTTCGTTTAGCTAAGATGTGACTTATCACAACCGAAACTGCAATAATTAATAATACTGCCGTTAAGGTCATGTCTTTCAATTCAACTCGTCCAAATGGAATAGTCGGCATGGCAACATTTATGAGTGATGCAAAAAAGAATGCTATTGCGAGCGATTTAACGCGCACTTTTTGTGAGGAGTTTGGTGCAGAGTCCCCCTGTTTCCAGAAATAAAAGCTTAGCAAGAACAGCGATATGCTATTAATGGCGGTTAGTACGCTGTAACTAACGGCAGTCGCAAAAACAATATCGAAAGTATTTGCCGAAAGTATTTTAATGGTCGTTGTGTATGGTGCATTTAAATTTCTGTTCATGGCATCAATAATGAAGGCAAGAGCTAATAGAACTGCCATTGAGCTTGCGATAATCTTGGCCTTTGATTTGGTACCTAAGAAGGCACGAATTAACAAGAACCAGAGGAATAGGAATGAAAAAGCTTGTGCACAGTCTCCTAAGAAAGTAAAGAAGCTCAAGGTTTTAGTATCAGATGTAAACAGGGCCGGAAATCCCCAGCAAAACATTGAAAACCCAAGGAATAAACTTGCGAGCGCAATGTAAAGTGAAGAGATATTTTGGTTTTTCCTGTAACGAAGGAATGTGTCGTAAGCCAGCCATACAAGCACAAAAAATCCGATATAGAAATGTGTGTCATAGATCGGAAACTGCATAAGCGTTATTATACAGTTATTCTATAGAACTACTGAAAAGATAATTCGATCATTGGTCTAAGTTATTTTTTCTTATCAAGTATATGCCCAACGATCGCCATTATTCCACATAACAAAAATGCAGAAGATAAAATAAGATCATTGAGGTTAAATACACCAACTTCTACTATAGGTAGAATAGCGGACGTAGCGACTCCAAGAATGATTAAAGTTGCAAATGATCGAATGCGTAGTTTTTGTCCACTAGTTGGCGCATTATTCCCCTGCATAAATAAGTAGAATCCAGCAAAAAGTAGCGATATTCGGTTAAGACTATACAAAATAATGTAATCCAAAGAGTTTCTAAAAATAACCGTTGTACTGCCGTATATAGTTTGACCAACTGTCGTACTGTAAGGAGGGGTAAGGTTTAAGAAGAAGGCACTGACATAGCATGCGATAGCTAGCAAAAAAACGAATACAGTCGCAAATCTTGCGATTTTTGGTCTGGTACCGAGTAATGCATGGATTGCAAATAACCATACAAATAAAAAACTCGTAGTTAAAAAAATATCAGCAAAGTAGGCGTAAAAACTGAGAGTTTTGGTATCTGTAGTAAATAATATTGGTAGTGCTAGTAGCATTTGAGAAAAAGCAGCCAGTAAGCATGCGAATGTCATATAAAAGCTCGTTGTCGTTTGTTTTTTTCTATAGCGTAAATAGAAATCTATTGCGAGACCAATAAGAATTGGAAAACCAACATACGCACTTAAAAAGTTAACTGGAAAAACCATAAGCATAGTATAGGTGTTTTCTGGAAGAAGTACCATGAAAGAATATGTTACAGTGGTCACATGAAGACAAAACCGTTTCGCAGTTTTAACGAAATTACGAATTTCTTGTCATCGTTTGTTCCAAATAAAAAGAAAACAGTTGGGCACTATAATCTTGATTCAATGATTGCGCTCATGAAAGCACTCGGGGATCCTCAAGAAAAGTATAAGATTATTCATATTGCTGGCACATCAGGGAAAACTTCCACGGCATATTACGCAGCTTCGCTCCTAAAGACTACCGGAAAAAAAATAGGACTTACTGTTTCGCCACACGTAGATTCTATTTCTGAGAGAGTACAGATCAATGGATCGCCAATCGCCGAGAAAGAATTTTGCACTGAGTTTAATGTCTACATGAATATGGTAAATGAATTAACTCTAGAGCCTACCTATTTTGAGCTTTTATTAGCGTTTTCATTTTGGGAGTTTGCTCGTCAAAATGTTGACTATGCAGTAGTTGAGGTAGGTCTGGGTGGGTTGCTAGATGGAACAAATGTCGTTCGAAGATCCGACAAAGTATGTGTCATTACCGATATCGGCTTGGACCATATGGATTTTTTGGGTGATACGCTCACGCTTATAGCCGTGCAAAAAGCCGGGATAGTACATAAAGATAACCATGTGTTTGTGTACAACCAGGGAGCAGAAGTTGATGGGTCTATACAAGGTGTCGTTCATAAAAATAGTGGCTTGCTCCACATTGTTTCATCACCTAGCGAAGCCATATTTAGCAATCTCCGTACGTTCCAACGACGTAATATGAATCTTGCAGTAGCAGCCGTTGAATATGTGCTGAAAAGAGACAAATTATCCCCGTTCACCGATATTCAGAAATCGCGTGCTGCGACCGTATATATACCAGCCCGGATGGAAGTACTAAAAAGTGAAAATCAAATAATAATAGTAGATGCTTCACATAATCAACAAAAAATGAATGCATTGGTCGCAAGTGTATTAGATAAGTTTCCAAATACAGTGTTTGACATTTTATTAGCATTATCAAGCGGCAAAGAAGTAGACGCGGTGATAAGTGAGCTGAAGCCAATAGCACGCACAATAATCATAACGAGATTTTCTGGGCAACAGGATTTACCGAAAAAGGCGATAGATCCGAATTTGATAATGGAGGAATGCATTAAGCAAGGAATTCATGCTGAAATTATAGAAGATCCGTTAGATGCACTACAGTCATTACAAAAATTAAAAAATCCGTTCAAGATCATCACAGGTTCGTTCTTTTTGCTAAATCAAATCAGACCAAGATTAAAAGAGCAGGGACTACTCAAATGATTCGGTGCATTGTAGCAGTAGACGGCAAAAACGGTATGGCGAATAGCCATGGAATCCCATGGGATCTACCGACCGACCGCAAATACTTTCGAGAACAAACCAAAAACGGCATCGTTATAATGGGCTATGGAACGTATGCTGAGTTTGTCGAGCCGTTATCAGATCGTCGTAATATGGTTGTTGCCCGAGAAGGAACAGAACTGCGTCCAGGTTTCGAGCTCATAACAAATATTTTTGAATTCTTAAGAAATTGCGAAGAGGATGTATGGATAATTGGCGGTGCAAAGTTATTTGAATCCACCATTTACCTTGCAGATGAGTTACTCATTACTCAAATAGAAGGTGACTATAGTTGTACTAAGTTTTTCCCTGACTATTCCAGTGTATTCCGACGTGTTGATACAGGTCCAAGCCAGTCCGAAAATGGCATTACCTACACCTTTACTCGTTGGAAACGGACCACACACCTCTTGCACAAACAGAGGTAACATGCTAATATTCACCCCGTCCTATAGTTATTTGTCATATGCGCCTAAGGGAAAAGAGCAGCCATCCCGAATATAAGGGGTCCCCAAAAATGTTTACATTTTTAGGGGACGAGTAGATGACTT
>CAYMTU010000032.1:9682-11236 GCA_964393455.1 uncultured Candidatus Saccharibacteria bacterium | reverse complement strand
CATTTCCTGGAGCAGCGTCTTCGACGCTGTCTGGAATGGGGTCGGAGTCGGAGGAAGTGTTCTCTTCTGGGTCGCTAGAGCCAGGGATGGTGCCGGTGTAGTTGGCGATGTTGTTAATAGGGAGCGTAAAAATATCTTCTGTGCCTTCAAATGCAAGAAATAGATCTTCACTATCAGTTTCTTCCTGTCCTATTGTGAAAGCATACATCGTAGTGCTGGAATCGACTTCACCAACCACCTGGAAAGGAATAGTAACTAAAAATGAATTACCAGGTGTAAGCATGGCGTCGGATTCATATAGTTCGAAATCATATACTTCGCATACATATGGAGTGGAAGTATCAGCGTGATAGGCAACCGAGGGAGATTCTAAAATCTCAAGATATTCAAAACAATCATATGAACTTCCATCACTGAGCGATATAATTTCAAGACTATTTGGAATCATCATGAGCAATGTGGTACCAGGATACGCATCGCCCAATCCAACATTATTAACCCTAAATGTATAGCTAGCATCTTGACCTTGAATAAGTCCTGGTTCGTTAAGTATAGTTGTAAGCTTGAGATCCGGAGGTGGAGGGCATAGATCGGTAGTAAATGATGCGTCATTACCATAAGTCGTACCTGCATTAGTGGTTGCAAATGCTCGAAAATGATAGCTACTTTCACAATTTAGACTATCAATATTGATCTCTTGTAAACCTTCGGTAAATACACTCGCATCGTAAGTCCCGAATCCATAGTTAGTATCTTCTCCAAATTGTAAGCCAAGAGATTGAATCTCTCCACTATTGCTACTCACTAGGTTTAAGGCAAGAACTGCTGAATTATGCGTAATATTGGTTGCTCCCCCCGTCTCTACTACAGGTAAACCACATGCGCGACCATTATCAGCTATTGCCCAACTATAGTTATCGATTATATATTGTCGCTGAGATTCACTATTACAAAACGTTATATTAGTAGCTCCTAATGCCACGTTATTTTTAAGATTTAGGCTGGACCATTCAATTAGTAGCGCATCGTAGTTTTCACTGCTTAACCCAGAGTAGCTAAGTATGTTTTGCATATCCGTTACTTTACTCACATCCCAGTTAGAAATATTTTGGTCGAAATTATTTGCCCAATTAAACATATTAGCCATATTAGTGACGTTACTTGTATCCCAACTAGATATATCTTGGTTGAAATCGTCATTATACCTAAACATGCTTGACATAGTTGTTGCACTACTTGTATCCCATAAGTCTATGGGCTGATTAAACACAGACCATTCAAATACTCTGCTCATGTTTGCAACACTACTAACATCCCAGCCTGATATGTCTTGATTGAATGAAGAAGAGAGTAAAAACATCGATTCCATATTTGTCACTTTACTAACGTCCCAGCTAGATATATCCTGGTTGAAAGGAGTCCCTTCGAACATTCCCGCCATGTTTGTAGCGCTACTAGTATTCCAGCTACCAATGGGCTGGTTAAATGCATCACAGTACCTGAACATCCATCTAAACGTCGTAACTTTGCTAACGTCCCAGCCTGATATGTCTT
>CAYMTU010000032.1:0-9672 GCA_964393455.1 uncultured Candidatus Saccharibacteria bacterium | reverse complement strand
ATTGAAATCAAATGCATTGTTAAACATATTACCCATGTTCGTAACATTACTTACATCCCATGTATTTAGGGGTTGGTTGAAGCTAGAAGCTCCATCGAACATGCTATTCATGTTTGTGACATTACTGACATTCCAATTGTTGAGGGGTTGATTAAAGGCCCAAGCACCAGAAAACATTTCTTGCATATTACTAACTTTCGTAACATTCCAGCTTCCAATTGGTATGTTAAAGCTTGAACCTGAAAACATTCGATACGTACTTGTAACATTGCTGACATCCCAGCCTGATATGTCTTGATTGAAATTATCTGTCCAGCGTAACATGTTATTCATGTTCGTAACCTTGCTGGTGTTCCATCCGCCAATATCTTGATTGAAAGCCCTTGCGGTATTGAACATTGATTGCATGTCTGTAACGTTGCTGGTGTTCCAACTATTTAGTGGTTGATTAAAAGATTCTGCAATCACAAACATACCGCTCATATTTATTACATTGCTGGTGTTCCAACTATTTAGTGGTTGATTAAAGATTGTGGCGCCAGAAAACATTGATGACATATTAGTAACGTTGCTAACATTCCAACTATCAAGAGGTTGATTGTAAGCAGTTGCTCCCCGAAACATTCCTGACATGTTAGTAACGTTACTAACATTCCAAGAAGATAAATTACTATTTAGAGATGATGCGTTACCAAACATATCTCTCATATCTGAAACAATGGAAAGATTTGGAGCATCTGTAGCTGTTACCTGAATATTGGATGCACCGTAGAATGCGCTTCCGAAAGATGACCACACTTGACTACCCCATTGTTGCACTTCTAGGATCTTTCTTCCCTCAGCGTTTCCGTTATAAAATACTCTATGAAAATTACCATCTATTACTACGCTATATATACCAGGAGTACTATAGTTACATGTATAAGAACCGGTCCGACCTATTGCCTCATAGTTACCGTCATTATCGCAGTCGACCTTATAGTTGAAACCGATATCACCTGAATCCCTTATTTGAAACTGTGTGTCGGAGGTTATTCCGGTTTTAGTAGTATCTACTAGCATCACAAATACGTTGCTACCATAAGGACCATTGTACGGACCAGATGCATTTACTTTTACAGGAGTTAATACTGCCACTAATCCAAATGTAAGAATACTTATGGCACTACTGCCAGCTAGCAGATACCTTACTGAACTTGGTCGCATGCTTATTTTATAGTTCATAATTACTATCTTATTCCCGTCTCCGGCACACCCACGCTTGCTGCTGCGAGGCCTACCGGGTCAACGATGGTGCCATTGGCTATGTTGTCTTGGTCTAAGGTTCCACCATCAGTAATGTCATAGGTAAGCTTGATCATACTCTTGTTGTTGTAGGTGACTCTGGTAATGGTAGCGCCTTGGATGGTAGCAAAGGTTTTGGTGTTGGTATTGTACTTACGTGGTATGTAAGAACTTGGGTCTCCGGGGAGATCGTAGTAGAGGGTAATGGTTTTAGTAGCACCAATGGTAGTGTCGAACTGGAAGGAAGTTAGACCTAGGGGATAGGAGAAGAAGGTATCTTTAGGAATGGTGGTAGGACCAATGGCACTAACCGTGCCATTAGTTACATCACTAGGGAGTTCTAAGGTAACGGTAGAGCTGGTGATGGGGTCTGGGTAGGTTAAGGCAATGGTGTCATTGTTGTCTACTACAGGACAGGTGCCATTGTACTCGTAGGCTCCAGAGTCATAGGCGCTACATTGAGGACGGCTTACTCCACGGGCGTCGGTAGTAAGACCAGCAACGGTTGTTCCGGAGTCTATGGCTATGCTACCAGGAAGGAGGGGGATGGTAGGAATACTACCACCATAGTTACCGAGGGTACCAAGCATAAGGTCTGCAGGGTCTACGTTGTTTTGGTCGGTAGGGTCAGTAAAGTAGGAGGAGCAGGAGGTGTCGTCGGAGATGTTGCCGCCGGAAGAGGTGAGATGAACTTCGGCAACACCAGTAGCTTGGAATAACGAACTTGCGTCAGCTTGGCCACAAGTTGCAGGTACATCAGAAAACGTGCTGTCATTTAGAATAACATCAGCTACATCAACGTTAACTATTGATGAAGTATTTTCATCAAATGATGTTCCAAAGGCGCCAAATGATGCATTAATTCCAAAATCAGAAACGCCCGAATGTATTGCTGAGATGGTGGAATTCTTTACCGATATATTAGTAGTACCGGATTCCTGTAATCCCAAGGAAACTTGCAACTCCCCGACCGGCAGTCACATTCGTAATTGTAGTGTTTTCAATAGTCCCCGTAAAATTTCCCCATCCATCGAACTGCATAACACCGATACCCCATGCCATCACATTTATACCACCACCTATATTTGTTATGTCAGAAATTGACACATTTTTAGCAAAAGCGTTTAGTGTATTACCGTAGCTAGTCCAAACGTTAAATAAGTGTATGTAACCGGTATCTGCAGAAATATCGTGAATATATATATTATTTGCCTCAATAGTGTTAGGTACTGCGTTAGAACCTTGATTACCGACAATAATAGCACCACCTCCACTGTCGTTTAGTGCACTTCCACTTCCATCAATTTCAATGTTTTCTAACACCAGGTTTCCTTTTTCAGAGTTTATTGCTAGCCCGTTCCATGCGGTAATTTTAAAACCATTCAATACTACCGTTTCAGTATCAGATACATCAGGCATATAAAAACCACCCGCAATACCCTGTCCGTCGATGATAGAAAAATTTGCGCCATTCCCCTGTACTATAATAGCCCTGCTAATGCGTATGTAATTACTTAGCGAAATCGTCCCACTCGGCAAATTAATGGTATCCTCATTCCCATCTCCAGCTAGACAATCATCATTAGTTTGGGCTTGGTCGTTTATATTCTGGATTGCTTCGCTGAGTTGGCATTGGTCGTTATCGTTGTCTATGGCGTCAGTACCAGCTACAACGTTAATGGTAGCGGCATTGGCTGCAGGGGTAGAGAATATAACACCCAATATCCAAAACATGGATATGACTAATACAGTTCCCCCGAGTAAACGTAAGCGTTTCATTGGATATAGTGTAGCATCTGCTCTGGTTGATTGGAAGCTACGCACGGTCTGAAATTTGCAGTGCAATACGAGAGATGTGTTTTGCTTCGTCGCACGGAACAATCAGAATCTTCTTTTGGGCAATCGACACGCTAATAGGCGTAGCGTGAACTGGTGCAACTGTTTTATGGTTTGCATCTGGAGAAATATGAATATCTAGGTATGATAAATTACTGCAGACACGTTTGCGAATTTCGGCAGATCGCTCACCAACGGTTCCAGTAAATACCAATGCGTCGATACCGCCAATGGTGGCAACCATTTGTCCGATTGCTTGCTGAACCCGCAAGACATACATGCTGAGTGCGAGTTTTGCTGATTCGTTTCCTGAGGCCTCGAGCTCCAATAGTTCACGGATGTCGTCCGATTTTCCACTCACACCTTTGAGCCCACTCTGCAGATTAAGATAATTTTGCATGGCGCTACGAGTGAGCCTATTACCAACACGAAGTACTTCGACAGCTGTTGGGTCAATTGAGCCGCTTCGAGTCGACATCATCAGACCTTCAAGCGGTGAATAGCCCATGGTGTTATCCATGCTTTTTCCATGCAACAGTGCAGTCACACTGGAGCCACTACCAAGGTGACATACAATTGTTTTCGCAGATAATTTATTGTCTTTCTTTAAGGTATCTACAACCGACTGCAATGATAATCCATGGTAGCTAAACCGCCATATGTCCAAATTTTTTGCATCTTTTTGAGGAATGGCATAGCTATGGGTAACCATAGGCTTGGTGAGATGAAAGACACTATCGGAAGCGCCGACAATAGGAACGCCCGGAAATGCAGCACTAAGTAATTCGGCTTCTTGCAATGATGCACTGATATGCAGTGGTGCATGAGGCATGAGATCATGTAGTGCCTTGAGTGCTCGTTTGTTTATGATTCGATGCTGCTGAAAAAACGTTGAAGGAGCTACGATACGCAGTCCAATAGCAGCAATCATATCGGAGGGTTTTAAGACTACATTATTTCGAAGAATATCTATAAGTTTTGTGGCAGAAAAAGTTAAATGACTTATGCCCGCTTTATGCGTAATACTGCTTTGACCAGGAGTAGAGATTGTATAGATGATCGATTTTTTTTCGTACTCAAAATGAACACTCGCGACTAGCTCATCGCCCTTATATAGTGCGTACTTGCGGCTGGCACTACCTGGATTTGCAACCAGGATGAGTTTGCTCATGCTATACGTCCCACTTCCAGTCTGCTACTTCGGGCATATCGACACCATGCTCGGCAATGTAATTAGTGTGTTCAACTAACTTCTCTTCCATGAGCTCTTTCAATTTTTGAGCTTCTTCGGTTTGTAATTTTGTTCGATACAACACATCGAGTACCAAGTGGAATCTATCGAGCATGTTCATGACCGTCATGTCGAATGCAGTGGTAATAGTTCCTTCTTCTTTGTAGCCACGAACGTGCAGTTCTCTGTTTGTACGTCGGTAAGTTAGACGATGAATCAGCCAAGGGTAACCATGGAACGCAAAAATAATTTGTTTATCTTTAGTAAATATTTCGTCATAGTCCATATCGCTCAAACCATGAGGATGCTCCAGATTTGGCTGCAGACGCATGAGGTCAACTACGTTTACGACGCGAATTTTTAAGTCTGGTAAGTGCTTGCGTAGTATCGACACTGCTGCTAGAGATTCGAGTGTTGGAACATCGCCTGCGCTCGCCATAACAACATCTGGTTCGCCACCTTGGTCGTTACTAGCCCATTCCCATACACTAACACCCTTGGTACAATGCACAACCGCCTGCTCCATAGTAAGCCATTGGTAGCCGTCGTGTTTTCCGCAAATAGTGAGGTTTATGTAATTCTTGCTCCGTAGACAATGATCCATAACCGACAACAAACTGTTAGCATCAGGTGGCAAATAAATTCGTGCAGTGGCAGCTTTTTTATTGACCAAATGATCGATAAAACCCGGGTCTTGATGGGTAAAACCATTGTGATCTTGACGCCACACGTGAGAGGTTAATAAATAGTTTAACGATGCAATATTTTTTCGCCACGGTAGCTCTGAACTCATTTTTATCCACTTGGCATGCTGGTTAACCATAGAGTCAACGATACGAATAAACGCTTCGTAGCTATTCAATACTCCATGACGGCCAGTAAGCAAATACCCTTCTAGCCAACCTTGCGATTGGTGCTCGCTGAGCATCGAATCGAGTACTGCACCAGTTGAGGATAAATGCTCGTCATTCTTGCGTACTTCGCCCATCCACTGGCGATCGGTCGTTTCGAATACTGCTTCTAACCGATTGGAGACTGTTTCGTCTGGACCAAAAATTCGAAAGTTTTTATGGTCGTGATTGAGCTTAATAACGTCACGCAAGTATGGACCAAGCGCGTGTACGTTACCAATGCCAGTAGTACTTGGGTGCGGTACATCAACTGCATAATCGCGAAACTCCGGAAGCCGAAGCTCTAGCAGTAATTCACCGCCATTGGCGTGTACGTTAGCGCCCATGCGCTTCCTGCCCTCTGGTGCCAATTCGGCAATTTCGGGCAGTAATTTGCCTGATTCATCAAATAGTTCTTCTGGACGGTAGCTCCTCATCCATGACTCAAGCAGTGAAACGTTTTCTTTGTGGTTTTCGTCAATAGCAATTGGCACCTGATGTGAACGGAAGTTACCTTCGTTAGCCTTGCCATCAATTACTTTTGGACCGGTCCAGCCTTTTGGAGAATTAAGAATAATCATTGGCCAGTGTGGACGAGTTGCATCTTTATTATCACGGGCATGTTTTTGAATAGCCTTAATTTTTTCGATCGATTTGTCCATGGCAATAGCCATGAGCTGATGCATGGTCGCCGGATCATCACCCTCTACAAAAATCGGATCCCAACCGTACCCTTGGAATAATCTTTCTAATTCAGTGTGGCCTATGCGGGCGAGAATGGTAGGGTTACTAATCTTGTACCCATTGAGGTGCAAAATTGGCAGAACAGCCCCATCGCTTATTGGATTTAAAAATTTATTACTATGCCAAGCGGTTGCCAATGGGCCGGTTTCTGCTTCACCATCACCAACAATGCAGGCGGTTATAAGATCTGGATTATCAAACACCGCACCAAACGCATGGCTGAGCGAATAACCCAGCTCGCCACCCTCATGGATTGAGCCTGGAACTTGCGGCGAAACATGACTAGACAATCCCCCGGGGAACGAAAACCTTTTAAACAGCTCTTTGAGACCGGTTTCGTTTTGCGGCACGTCCGGGTAGTACTCACTAAATGTACCTTCTAGGTACACGTTACCAACGAGCGCCGGACCACCATGTCCCGGACCTGAAATGTAGATCATATCGCAATCGTATTTTTTTATAACGCGGTTAAGATGAACGTAGATAAAGTTCTGGCCTGGTGTTGTGCCCCAGTGGCCAAGCAACATTTTTTTAACGTCTCCGAGCTCGAGTGGTCGACGAAGTAGCGGGTTGTCGCGTAAATAAATCTGGCCCACCGATAGATAATTGGCTGCTCGCCAATAGGCATTTAGTTTATTTATTTCGTCTATATGAAGTACCCGTTTCAACGTACTCATAACCACCCTTCTATTTTTACTATATGTTTTGCTTACGCTTATGGTATCATTTTGACCCCCGTATTAAAACCCTTCAATATTTTTAGAGCCAAAGTAGGTATTTGGGGGTAATCTAAACTAAATTACTTCTGAATTCGGATACGAGTAGCGGTATAGCTACCGTTTTTATCTTTTGTCGTACTCACGATGACTTTCTGATCTTTCTTTAGAGCTGCAAAATCAATTTTCTTGGCATCGCTACCGGTAATTCGTGTTTCATCATTTATGCTTACTTTGACTTTATCACCGGTTCTTGGAGTTATTTCGATTGTCTTTTTATCGATACTGCTAATCGAACCTATAAACGTTTTACGGTTCATCATAGGTGGTAAGCGATTCTTATTTTGTTCTAGTGCGGTCGATACTTTTTTAGCATCAAGTTCTTTTTGTTTTTTAGCCCCACTTTGTTGTCCTAAATAGAATATCCCATACGCAGCGGCAATAACTACCAATACGAGTAATAGTTTCTTGGCTATTGGTTTTTTAGAAAACGTTGAGACAGATTTTGCAGCCTTTTTAGCATGCGTTTTAGCTTTTTTTGATTTACTTGGAGTTATTTCTTCGTTCATAATTGTCTTTTACGTTTAAGATTACAGTGCTTGGGTAATCACAATGAGTCTGTTTGGATAGCTTTGCGATTTCTTATCAAACACCCCAGAACAAGTTATCAGGTTCAACTGACGTTCTATACCAGGCTCCTGTGAAAACAGTACCCCAGCAGCGTCTTTGACCAGAACATCGACCTTCTTAACAACCTTAAAGTCTTTACTAGTGCCATTTCCAAACTCTATTTTAAACGTATCACCGTCTTTCAGTTTATCTAGATCCTTAAAAATACCGTTGTTTACCCGTCCCGTTACATGGCCATCAATAATGCTCAAACCTTTTTCGCCAGGAAGGACTGATTGATTAAACCACCCTGCCACGTGAATATTGTTCGGTACAGCAATCTGCTTGTTTTGATCTACACCAACTTTTTGAATGAATCCATCAGCATTGATCGTAGGTAATGTAATAAACTTTGGATCGGTGAGCTGTCCTTGCCATTTGTAGGTTTCTTTCTTAGGCTTGGTTTCCTCTGGCTTATCGGTTGAGTAGGTAAGCACTTCTCCAGCGACTTGTTTTTCGTTATTTTGGCGATTAAGAATTATTCCTGTAGTTACCCCCGCAACTACAAGTACTATCGCAATTATCCCTACCGATTTCTTCCCAAACCTTTTTCTTAAACTCATCTCAATAATTATAGCATCTGTGAAATCATTAGCGCTATATGTAGTAAATACAACTGGGTATCAAAATTTCTTGATCATCGAGTTATCAACTTTTTCAACCTGCAGCTGCAGCCGATACTTGAGCAATGGAATCGACACAACCTTTATATGATGAGCAAACGAATACCTAACAGTTGGATCAATTGATTGTAGAGTACCTTTATGCTTGCGGTAGTCAACATATGCAAAAGTTAATGACCCAAGTATCAAGCCAAGGAGCAACGTGGTCGAGACGGCAATGATTCCTGTTTCGGCAAGAGATCCACCGCTAACCGCAATAAGGCCCACAGGATCTTCAATCGAACCATTTGCAAGCCCATCGCTATCTAACACACCGCCATCGACAATCGTATATTCTGCCTGAACAGCCTGCTGGCCAGATACAGTGGTCGAAGTTAGTTTCGCGCCAGCCACATCACTATACTGCTTAGTCGTGGCGTTATACTTACGAAGCTTGACAGATTTTGGATCTGAAACTCCTGCAAATGAAACTTTAACGGTACTAGATCCACCGCTACTGCAGCCGGTTAGCGTAAAAGAAACTAGTCCAAGCGGATATGTATGTACACTGTCTTTTACACTGAGCACGCTACTTGCACTACTAGCAGTATTGGTAATTGCAGTGCATCCTGTTTGCGACAGACTAATTGGCTTGGCATTGACTGCATTTGGCACTATAACTGCTCCCGAGCTTGCACCCATCGCGCAGCCATCAGAAGATTCGTCGTTATCGCACAGCACGCTTACTCGTCCTTGTGCGCCTTCACCTATATACAGTCGTCCGTTCGAAGCAGCTGTTATCCCAGTAATTGAATATGGTAAAACAGGACTGAACGTACTGAGGGCATACTGACTTTCGTATGATCCGCTACTATTAAATTTTTGGATGCGCATATTATCGGTGTCGGCAACATACATGTTATTGCTGCTATCAATTGCTATTCCAGTCGGCTTATTTAGTTGCCCATTATTTGAACCACTACTACCAATATTCTGGACGAACGTCCCGGTACTAGTGAATTTCTGAATACGATCATTCTGGTTATCGGCAACGTAGATATTATTAGAACTATCTATAGAAATGCCACCAGGATAGCTAAATTCGCCATTACCACTTCCCGGGTTTGAGCCACCATAGGAACCATAGTCTGTACTACCCCACTTGGTTATAAACGCACCGGTACTACTAAATTTTTGGATTCGATGATTTGAAGTATCTGCAACGTACACGTTATCGCTACTATCTATAGCAATACCGGTGGGATTATAAAATTCGCCATTACCACCCCCATTTTGTGGAGCACCATACGAATCAAGCTCATTGCTCGACCACTTAGTAATAAAGGTACCACTAGAGTCGAATTTCTGAACCCGGTTATTATAAGCTTCTGTTACATACACATTATCAGAGCTATCTATTGCTATACCAATTGGGGCATTAAATTGTCCGCTGTCATAACCGCGTGTACCCCACTTGGTTATGAAGTTACCGTTACTGTCGAATTTCTGAATACGGTTATTGAATGCGTCAGTAATATATACATTACCCGCACTATCGACTGCATTTCCATATGGCTGAGCAAAAGTTCCGTTACTGAGACCTGTACTTCCATAGCTTTCTAGATACGTCCCACTATTATTAAACTTCTGAACATTATTGTTCTCGGGGTCTGCAACGAGTAAGTTGTTTTCATTATCAA
>CAYMTU010000031.1:0-11551 GCA_964393455.1 uncultured Candidatus Saccharibacteria bacterium | reverse complement strand
TCGTTGGTTACTCAACCAGCCATACTGCCCCGTAAGTCGTCCCCATGAAACTACATCAGATCAAAACTGGTCTTACTTTAAAGCGGAAGTTGGAGATGCTACATCATATCAGTGGACTCCAATGGGTAACGTTATTGCATGCGAGACGTATCTTGGACGCCCCTTCTCTGTTCTGCCCGACGAAGAAACACTTAATGGTGTCATGAATGATGTCAATTTGATACTCAAGCGTTTTTTACAAAATGCTGCTACGCAAACCGCAACCGGCTTTCCGTTATGTATTGCAGTGCCAGCTTGGAAAACACCAAACGGTTTTAAACACCTTAAACTGCTTGATTCTCTCGAGGTTTTGGGGTATACTAGACGAAGTTTTGTTCACGCAAAGACAGAAGATTTAATCTATTTTCGAGAAGGTCAGGTTGTCGGACGTGAACTAGTCGTTCTAAAACGAACGTAAACATTATTAACAATTCGACCAATACTATAAACCTCTTACTCGGTTGTAGTGCTAGGAAGCAAATATTTTTCGAATGAGTCGTACTAATTTGGTACGGCGAGTGAGCAAAATCATGAAGCTGACAACGCAATACGCCGAGAGAGCTGCAGAGTTATCGGCTCTGCCGGTAACTATAGCTGGTCGGTAAGAGGATTATATGTCACACGTAAAAGCAGGTGGAACAAGTAAGAATAACCGAGACAGCCAAGGTCAACGACTTGGTGTTAAGCTTTTTGGCGGCCAAAAAGTTAAAGTTGGTCAAGTTATTGTTCGACAAGTCGGTCTCACAAAACGTGCTGGCAAAGGCACCATGCTGAGCCGTAACTTTACTATTCACGCCACAAAAGACGGAACCGTTAATTTCATCAGCCGTAAAGTTCGCCTCTTTAGTGGCAAATCCGTCCGCCGCACAGAAGTAGTTGTTGATTAGAATATACTAAAATATAAAAAGGACTCACGTATGAGTCCTTTTTATTTTGTATTTTATAATTTAGTGATACTTGTCTTGTTTAGTAAGATCAAAGCCATGCTTAGCAGCATTATCAACTTGATCAGCAGTTGGGCGAGTCCAATACCCTGCTCTATTGCTTGTTTGGGCAGGAGGCAATGCCGATGGCTCTTCTTCTCTTCGTGCAGCACTCTCAATAACAGTCGCATACTCACTCTGCACTTCAGAAGATACAGGTACTGTTGCTTCGGGCTGCCTAGCCGCTCCTTCGATAGTCATGTGCGACGCATCAAAAGAAGGGTCTAATAGATGCGCGTACTCATCTGGGTTAGGTGCTTGTGGTGCTGATTCTGTCATTTTGTTCCTTTTTGTTTTTTATCTATACTAACATTTAAGCATAATAATTATTAAATGTCAATATACTACCGAAATTTTTTAATAACACTAGCTGAAGGAGTTACCCTATTTCTAGTATTTTCGGCATACTGCCATGTAAAGGCATCCCGCGCTTGATCATCCTCAAATGCAAAGCTAGTTATCCTCACAAAAACATAGCTAGTCGTTTCTGATTCATTATCATAGTGACGTTGGAATAATCCTCCTGCAGGTATTTCCACTCCTTTGTACATAATCGGTTCTAGATTTATAGCTGTAGCACCACCTGAATGCTTGTGGAGCATTTTTTTACCACCTACATCATGTACTGAAAATTTTCCTTCACCAATTGATCCGGAAAAGTATACCTCAGCATCTTTACAGCTACTATCTTTCATGTGTACACGTCCATTAAAAACAGGTACATCAGATGCTTCTGTGTTTCTATTTGGACTAATACTCTGCTGCATGAGCGAATATAACAGTCTAGCCGGTTCGTTATCTATAGTGTCTACATTGATAGAACTAAGTTTTTTCTCAGCGTCACCATCAGAATCGTCAAAAAATCTTCCGATTCCACGATTACTGTTGCCAATCATTTTGGCCACCTCACGCGTTAGCTCGGAGTAGTTATTTCCATATCTACTATCGTATGCACCCTGTGGTGTACTTATGCTTTCAAGAATTTGTCTTAAACTATCAGTTATTACTAGCCCACTATTATCAATTTCTTGGATAATTGATCTACCAGTGTTTGATTCCAGAAAAGATATTTCACTCAATTCTCCGTTATGAGATTTTTCGAGTAATGCCCGCTCTCTATCAATTTCAACTCCAAGCTGAAACGTAGTCTCGCTAGGATCTGTTTTTGTTCCCTGTTCAAAATACATTCCTCGATATATACCCGAGTTGCGGTCTGTCTCACGTAATATTTTTAATAAATTTCCGTCCTCATCAAAATATACTCCTTCACCAGAGTGTTGGGGATCTATTTCTTCACCAGTTAAATGAACCGGTAGCCCATATAGCCTCTCGATGAATACCTGCTTTGCTTTTACAGGATTTGTTTGTCTTGGATTTATCTCCATGAAACAGAACACTTCATCTTGCTGGTCCAAATCGAGAGCATACTCAATGTCCGTTCTAGCTTCTAGTGCGCCCTCTTGCAACTGTAGTGCCAATCGCTCAAAAGGTTTTATAGCCTCTGATCTATCTTTGCGTATTTGTTCTCTCATCAATCCTCCAGGATCACTATATCGTAGTGATAGAGCCCCAGAATCTGAGATATCCCATATTACACGAGGCCCTTCCCCAACTGAAAAGCTATCGCCTTCTAATACCGCTAGCCCTTTTTTAGAAGCAGCACTATTAATCAAATCAAGCTGTATACGCGATGAAGCCATATCAACATTACCAAACATAATGTCACCCGACCATTCGTCAGATGTTATAACGCGCGCAGGGTCTGATATTACATCTTCTGCTACTCTTGCGGCAAGTCGAACTGCTTTTTCAAGCATAATATCATTACGCTCGTTTACTAGCTGGTCGTGAAGCGGTAAGACGTTTTCGATTTTAGATTCGGGTTGTAAATAATGTTCGTTTGTCATGTTTGTTTTTTATGTATCATATATACAATAGCATAAGTATTACAGAATAGCAATAGCATTACATACAATATTTTCTTTTAGTTACTACTGAAGTCAGGAACTCGATCAATAATTTGATTCACTGCAGTTCCGCCAATTTGCTGTGCTTCCACAGCCATCTTGTCTTCAGGTCGTAGATAATTCCAGCCCTCCTGTCTCTGCCTACTCTCTTCAAGCGTACCAGCAAAACCCTGTGCCACATCAAGAATCATGACATCGCCACCATGTGAAGTATACCTAACCCATGCATGCCCACCTCTATCACCATCAGGGCTCCATTGTTCGCTTTTATCGACACTTATATCACCTCTAATATGCCCCGCATCTTTCGCCTGATTTAGTAACGTAGCTACCGCCAACGCTTGATGACGGCATACTCCAACTCCGTCTTCCATGAATACAGATAGTTCTATCTTATCTCCATCATTTACCGCACCATTCTCACTTAATATTTTGTCTACTCCTTCTTGAGAATACTTCATTTTTTCTGAAACTAGAGAAAATGCAGATCCTAAAACCTTACTTCTTTGAACCCTATTACTGCCATCACTAGCTCTATTCTCAAGTTCTGAATACCATTTTTCATACTGTGCGGGGTATTTATCTGGATCAACAACAATTGCTTCACCACGAGCAGCTGTATACAAAACTTTACCTCGTGGGTCTTCATCTCGTCCTAAAATTCTACGATTTCTGTGCGTTTCACCAAAAAGACTCCGTGCATCAACCGTGTAGTTCATCATTGAGTTGTCTTCTGGAGTAAATGCCATATTTTTTTGCTAACTTTTGTTTTAATTTAACAATATTATAATAGCATAAGAATTACAATAATGCAATAGCATTACATACTATTACATAACTAATACAGCACGATGCGGATTACTGGACCACGGATTCTGAACTTGAGGTTTTTTGAATATATCTAAAGCGGAGCGCAAATGAGATATAACTTGCGTACATTTACTGTGCAGATAAAGTAGTTCTCTATCGTGCTCATTCTTGAGCGTATAGGGCATATTTTTCGAGAAACAGAATAAGTCGTACTATAAGTACGACGAGTGAGTATCGCAGATAAAAGATGTGCTAGGGGCCAAGAATGAGTGCGTATTGCTTAAGTGGTTAGGTGGTGTTTAATACGCTCAACAACATCTGCAATCACGACCTGTGACTTAACAAGATAATCATCCGCACCAAGCGATTGTGCGCGTTCTTTATCACTATCTTGACTAAGAGCTGTCAGCATAATAACTTTTACTTTTGCCGTTTCGGGTGTATTGCGCAATATATCAAGTACATCAAAACCACTTACTTTCGGCATCATAACATCTAAGACAATAAGATCTGGACGGTATTCTAATGCACCCGCAAGCGCATCTTCCCCGTTCGGCACACGTTTTACATCAAAACCTTCAGCCTGTAGCCTGGTTTGATATACGCTCGCTAGCGCATCGTCGTCTTCCACGAGTAAAATTTTAAATTGTTTGCCTGGTCCTGATTTTGCATTTGTTTCTTCCATAACGCTAATGATAGTATACTGACGCCTGTTCTGCAACTATGATTACCATAACTACAACAAACAGCCGCTCACTAGATTATGGAAACCGCCTAATTTTTTGACATTATCTAGCTAATGCTTTTAATAAATCCCTTAAACAAGGGGTGTGGCACATTAGGACGTGATAAAAATTCAGGATGGAACTGACTGGCTATAAAAAATGGGTGATCAATTGCTTCAATCATTTCTACGAGCGTTCCACCGGGAGATTTTCCTACAGCTTTAATGCCCCATGATTCATATTGCTCGATATACGCATTATTTGCCTCATATCGATGTCGGTGTCGTTCGGTTATTTTTGTCGTTTTATACAGTTTTGCAGTCAAGCTATGTTTATCGATTACACACGGATAGTCGCCAAGTCTCATGGTACCACCTGTATTTTCTTTTCCAGTTTGGTCTTGCATCGTATTAATAACTAAGTTCGAACTTGCCGGATTAAACTCTGCCGAGTTGGCATCGCTCAAACCTGCTCGTCGAGCAGCGGCGATAACGCCTACCTGCATTCCTAAGCATAGACCAAGGTACGGTAAGTTATGTTCCAAAGCGTACTCGGCCGCCTTAATCTTGCCTTCGATTCCTCTCGTTCCAAATCCTCCAGGCACAACAATACCATCAAGACCTTTTAGCAGTTTTTTAGGATCCTTTTGATCACCTAATTTCTCAGCATCTACCCAAACGATTTCAATCCCGAAGTTTTCGGACCACGATGCTGCACGCAAGGCTTCAAAGACAGACATATAGGTATCTTGGTTATCCATGTACTTTGCTACAACACCGATTTTGTGAATTCGCTTTGCGGGCGTAAGAATAGCGTCAACCATCTTTCTCCATTCACCCATTTTTGGCTTCTTGGCTGAAAGTCTAAGCTTATTTACTATAAATTCACCAATTCCCTGTTCTTCAAGAGTTAATGGAACTTGGTATACTGTTTTTGCATTTGGCAATATCGCAATTCCAGCCTCTGGCACACCACAAAAAGCACTGAGCTTTGCTCGAACACTATTACTTGCTGGCATTTCACTCCTGGCAACTAAAACATTTGGCAATATTCCCATAGCACGAAGATCTCGTACGGCATTTTGGGCTGGTTTAGTTTTAATTTCTTTACTAGTAGACAAGTACGGCATGTACACAACCTGAACATACAGGCAATTCTCTAATCCAACCTTAGCTCCCAGCTCACGTATTGCTTCGAAAAAAGCTGGACTTTCGTAATCACCAACGGTACCACCAATTTCCACAATATGAACATCAAAACCTTTACCAGCCAGTAGCACGGCGTCCATGATGGCATTCGTAAAATGTGGAACCACCTGTACGGTTTGTCCTAAAAATTTTCCAGCACGCTCATCATCTATAAGTTTTCGCAAGATACGACCGCTCATTACTGAACTATTTCGAGTGAGCTGAATGTTTAGAAAACGTTCGTAGTGACCAAGATCTAAATCAGTCTCTGCTCCGTCTCGAGTGACAAAACACTCACCGTGTTCAGCAGGATTTAAAGTGCCTGCATCCACATTCAAATACGGATCAAGCTTTTGAATATTTACCGATAATCCACGGGCCTTTAAGGTATTGCCGATTGAGGCGGCCGTTATACCCTTTCCTAATCCGGAAAGAACTCCACCTGTGACAAATACATACTTAACTGGCTTCGCCAAAATAAACATCCCTCCTATATACTATTGATAGTATCAGACCCGCCGATAAGATTAAAGTCTAATGTTGCATATTAGGAGATAATGACGCTACTCTACTGATTAAGCTTTTGTACAGCGGCGTCTAATTGCGGATCACGTCCTGCTTCAAAATCTTCTTCACTACGCTCTACTTTCTGATCTGGCTGAATTCCTTCCTTATCGATGTTCTTTCCGTTTGGAGTAAACCATCTCGCTATAGTTACTTTCAGAATCGCACCATTTTGTAGGTTCTGTGGCTGCTGGACACTCCCTTTACCAAAGCTTTTAACGCCCATTAGAGTTGCCGCCTTGTTGTCATGTAACGCACCTGCGACTATTTCGCTCGCACTTGCACTGCCTTCGTCTATCAAAACTACGGTCGAAATACCCAAAAGTGGCGCATCACCTCGAGATTTATAGGTTTTAATCACTACTCCATCTCGTTTCTCTTGCAGTACAATTTTGTTATCAAGCCATAAACTTGAAACATCAACCGCAGATTCTAAGTACCCTCCTGGATTGCCACGCAGATCTAGAATTACTTTTTTAGCACCAGCTGCTTTCAACTTTTCAGCGGCTTCACGAGTTAAGGTGGTGGTATCATCACCAAATCGACTTACCTTAATGTACCCAATATTTCCTTCTAGTGTTTTTGTCTCAACGCTCGGAATATTTATTTCTTCTCGCACAATATCAAAGGTAAGATCTTCTTTACCGTCACGGATAATACGTAGTTTGACCGTTGTACCTTTTGGTCCTCTAATTTTTTCAACCGCTTGATCGGTTGTGAGCTGTAGCGCATCTTCACCATTAATTTCTACTATTACATCTCTTGGCTGTAAACCTGCTTTTTTAGCTGGAAAACCATCAATTGGTGAAATTATTATCACATTACCATTTTCATTCTTTCCGAGCAGTGCGCCAATTCCCTCAAATGTACCATTTAGCTGTCCTTCAAAATCTTCAGCGTCTTTTGGCGGCAAATACTCTGTATATGGGTCTCCGCTTGCTTGAACAAGTCCTTTCTTTAGACCATCCATGAGTTTTTCTTCTTCAAGTTTTCCATCAAAGTTAGCCCGTAACTCATCGTAGACTTTTTCAACACTAGAATAGTTTAAGTTTGATGGTAATCCTTCTGAACTTGATTTACCTGAACTAAAATCTATCGATCCGCTTCCAAATAGCCATCCACCACTAAAAATTAGTAACCCTATAAAAGCTATTGATAATTTACGTTTAATTGGCAAGAGGATCCTCCGAAACTTAAGTATTACAGACTATATTGTACCTCACCAGCATGTATATCTAGAAGCAATATTAGTAAAAATAAACTAGTAATTTCTAGTCTGCTGGCTCAGTCGACCATCAAGATACGTATTATACTCATACGTCGTAAACGTGCTTGCCCCTACAGTTTGCACATACATTGCATGACCCCAATATCCTGCTGTACTAATTGCGACATCCCCCGGTTGTGGCGATCGGTATACGGGGACGCCTCGTGCGTAGGCCGCCGCAACCCAATCTTTAGCATTCCCATAGTACATAGGCGCAGATCTTCCAGAAGCTACTACGGCCCATGCAGTAAATGAAACACACTGACGTGTACAGTAGCCCCAAGGATCAGGGCCGTCATTATCAACACATCCTGGACCCGGACTCATACCAAAACCTGCATTGCGATACGGATAGCTATCCGGATTTATAGGCGCAGCAGACCCTTGAAATCTTAAGAAATAGTATCCTCCATCTGGATTAAAATTTGCTCTTCGTTGTGAGGCAATCAAAGCATCTATCTTTGACTGGTTTTCTTTTGTTTTATTATTAAAATCAGCTTGTTGATTTTCGTTATAGGCGAGTAAATTATTCTGTTCCGACTGGCTTTCGGATAGCTGAGCTTGCTGCTCCTGCTGTTGCTTAAGTAGGGCCTCTACGCCCTCTTTTTTGGCAGTAAGTTCGAACTTCAAAGATGTTACCTTTTCCAGTGTTGATCGTATCTTATCTTTAACTGAGTTACGATACTGTTCCTTATCGACAAATTCGCTCAAATCCTTACTTGATGCAAGCATTTCTAACGTAGAAATCTCACCTTCTAGGTACATCGCTTTTATGTTTTCGCCTAACAATTTTTTTTGCTTAGCTAATTCCTCTTCGGCAACAATAATCTCTTGCTGTAGTCGTGCTTGTTCTTTTTGATTGGCGTCAATCTGTCCCTGTAACGTATCGATTTGCGCCCGTAATTTTACAATCGCGTCTTGATAGCTCGTTGCTTCATTGCGTAACTTTTCAATTGTATTTTGATACTCAGTATTCTGATTTCTTAATGCATTTATTTGTTCTTGAACAGATTGTGCACTTACTGCAGGATTACCATTACGAGGTGACACCGCAAGAAACAGTAGTATAAAACATAAAGAAATCAACGAAATTTTTCGCAAATAACTTTTACTTTTTGTTTTTACTTTTTGTTTTATCATATACTTTCGTATAATATCATATAATTCTTAAGCTTGCAATAGATACATCATACCTACAGCACACCGCTACTTACTTGTTTTAAATTTTAAATACCGCTTTGTCGCAATAAGTGAAGATATTGCTCCAATAAATATTCCAACTCCAAGCTGTAGTGCTAAAAATTCAAAGTAATGATCTGCAAAATATTGATTCGAATAGTTAATATCCAGTATTCCGAGACTGCTTGCTTCAAATGCACGTGCAGAAACACTAAATATTGAGCTTACAATTACTATCGAGAGTATCCCCGATACAATGCCGTACAAAATGCTCTCTACGATAAATGGTCCGCGGATATAATTGGTACTTGCTCCAAGCAGTCGCATGATGGTTAATTCGTCGCGACGATTGAATATAGCCATCTGTATAGTGTTAAAGATTATCAACATAGAAATAAACGCGAATATTAACACTCCTGCAATTCCCGCTCTCCTAAAAAAGGTCGTTGCCTTTGTGATTTTATCAATTGCTTCTTTACGATCGCCAGAATACGAAGTCTCGTCACTCTGTAACTCTTTTATTTCTTTCTTTTCTAGAAAAGTCTTAATACTTTCAATTTTATTTGGGTCACGTGGTTTTATCTGTAGACTAGCAGGAAGTGGGTTGTCGGTTTGCGAGATTGCCAGTAAAAGATCGACATTCCCTGCATTTTGTTTTTTATAAGCTTCTAAGGCGTCATCTTTACTAACATACTCTACAGATTTAACATTCTCTAGCGCTTTAATCTGATCGATTAGCTCTTCACGCTGGATACTATTAACTGAGTCTTTTAAATACACGGAGATATCGATTCTATCAGTAATCTGTTGAACAGTATTAGCGAACGTTGCGTTAGCAATAATCGAAAACAAAATTATCGTCAACGTAATAACCATGACTGCCATGGCGGCTATTCCTAGCCACGCATTGCGAATGAAATTAGTCAGACCAGTTCTGAAAATACGACGGAACATGATAAAAGATCGAGCAATACTCATGATCGATACTCCGCATTAGCTCTATCACTTACAATCGAACCGTCTTGCATTGTGATTACTCTACGTTTTAACTTATTTACAATTTCTTGATTATGGGTAGTCAGTATAACCGTAGTACCAAAACGATTAATCTTTTCTAGGACTTTTATGACATCCCACGCATGTTTTGGATCTAGATTACCAGTAGGTTCGTCGGCTATTAAGATTCGAGGCTGTCTTACAATTGCGCGCGCAATTGCTACACGCTGCCTTTCGCCACCGGAAAGCTCTAACGGCATTCTTTTCTCTTTGCCTTTTAATCCAACTATATCAAGTACTCGAGGTACCGTATGATGGATCTCTTTGTTACCCATACCAACGATCTCTAATGCAAAAGCGACGTTTTCAAATACTGTTTTATTTGGTAGTAATTTAAAGTCCTGGAATACAACACCAATTTTGCGTCGCAACAAGGGAATCTCTTTGTCTTTAAGTGTTTCGTAATCTATACCACCAACAATTATTTTTCCACTAGTAGGCTTCTCTTCTCGAGTTAATAGCTTAAGAAGTGTAGACTTACCCGCCCCGCTAGGACCAACAATAATCACAAATTCTTTTGGCTCAACATGTAAACTAACTCGTTCCAACGCTTGGCCATTTTTATTGTAGGTCTTTGTTACTCGGTCTAATAAAATCATGTAGTTCTAGTATAGCAAACCAATAGCGTTTTCTGGATAGAAACCCAAAAAGACCTAATTCTCTATTTGTGCTTCACTCAGGACCAGCCACCCTTTGTGTTTATCTACTGCCAGTACACTGCAACACTACTTTTGTTACGCCAAAAGTAGCCAAAAGCATTTCGGGCCAGAAAAGAACACTATTGAGAGACTCCGGTATCTAAAGATGGCACTGCGGAACTCACTACGCTCAAACAGTCCTCGCGCTAAATACATCCTTAGATGCTGAAGTCTACTCATCGGTCTTTTCCGATAACCTGATATAGACACTTTTTCTATCATCCCTCCATAAAAACACCCGTATTGTAGTGGTATGGATAGATTATTCTGAGGACCAGTCCGAAGGACCGACCATAGGGAGTTCCGGAAGAATAGTCTTTTCTCATATCACGAAGATATGTGGCTAGTTTTTGTGCAAGGGACGGTCCTTTTTGCCTACTTTTTCTGATTATTGAGAAAAAGTAGGAAGCGTATTTCACTTTTTATGAAATAAAGAGCTAGTTGGATCCGAGGGTGTGTTCAAGGTACGCGTTCATGAGTGGTTCTAAGTTGCCATCAAGTACCGATTCAGGGTCGCTGGTCTCGTATTTCGTACGAAGATCTTTTACTTGTTTATAGGGATGCAAAACGTAACTTCGTATCTGGTTACCCCACTCCGCTGACTGGCTGGGGCCCTTCAGCTCATTGAGATGATCTTTGTGTTGCTCTTGTTGCAATACAGCTAAACGTGAACGAAGTATAGTCATTGCAGTTTCTTTATTTTGTAGTTGAGATCTTTCGTTTTGAATAGCTACCGTAACTCCGGTGGGTATATGCGTAATACGGACAGCCGAGTCGGTTGTATTAACGCTCTGCCCTCCGTGACCTCCAGCACGATATACATCAATCTTTAGCTCTTTTGGATCTATTTCGAGTTCATCAGGACTGTCAATCTTTGGCATAACTTCTACTCGAGCAAAACTTGTTTGCCTAAGGCTATCAGCATTAAATGGACTTAAACGTACCAAACGATGCACACCATTTTCTGATACTAACCTACCGTATGCGTAGGGTCCACCGATTTCTAGCATTGCACGCTTAAGGCCCGCTTCTTCGCCAGGTGATTCTTCTAGTAGCTGTACCGTTAATTTTTGCTG
>CAYMTU010000030.1:0-11904 GCA_964393455.1 uncultured Candidatus Saccharibacteria bacterium | reverse complement strand
CTTCTTTTGTTACACGAGCAGGATCAACAACCCCTGCAGACTTCAAATCTACCAGCTTTGTTGGGTCGTTGACGTTTATACCTTGGCCAGGTTTTGATTTCTTGACTTGCGGCAACCATTCATCCGGATTTATGCCGGCATTTCCAAGCAAAATCCTAAAGGGCTGCTCTAGAGCATTCTGCAGTAATTGTGCACCTGCAGCAGTAGAATCATGACCAGAAGTTTTAATGTGACTTGCAAGGTTAATGAGCGTCACACCTCCTCCAGATACAATTCCTTCGTCTAGCGCTGCTTTTGTTGCCGCTACCGCATCATCGACACGGAATTTCTTTTCTTCGATTTCGGTTTCTGTAGCACCGCCAACTTTAATGACCGCTACTTTGCCTTCTAGGCTAGCTCGACGTTTTTCGCGATCTTCACGATCGTATTCACTCGATGTTTCTTTTATTTGAGCGTTAATCTGCGCAATTCTTGCTTTTATAGCAGCAGCCTTACCTGCCCCCTCGATAATGGTAGTTTCGTCTTTGGTTACGATTACTTTTCGGGCATTTCCAAGCATATCAAGCTCTACGTCTTCAAAACTTGTCCCTTGCTCATCAGCAATAACAACCCCGCCAGTTAGCACAGCGATATCTTCTAGGCGGTCTTTTCTTTTATCACCAAAGCTTGGTGCCTTGATAGCAACCGTATTAAACACACCCTTCAGTTTGTTAAGGATTAGTGTTCCGAGCGCTTCACCTTCTACGTCTTCAGCGATAATGACGAGCTCTTTCTTGCCCGATGCAGCGAGTTTTTCAAGAATCGGTAAGAATTCTTGAACGGAGCTAATTTTCTTATCGGTGATAAGAATTGCTGGTTTGTTAAAAACTGCTTCCATCCTGGTCGTATCAGTCACCATGTAAGCACTGACAAAGCCGCGGTCCATAGTGAAGCCTTCTACAACTTCACTCTCTAGCTTAAGACCCTGACCTTCTTCGACCGTTACAACACCGTCTTTGCCTACTTTATCAATAATATCGGCAATAAGATTGCCGATCTCGGCATCACCAGCACTAATTGTTGCAACTTCTGCGACTCGAGACTTTTTGCTCTTAATGTCCTCCGCCATGCCGCCAAGTTTCTTAATAACGTCTGTAGCTGCCGCTTCTAAACCTTTTCGAAGTTCCATAGGATTATGGCCTGCTGCTATTAATTTATTGGCTTCATTAAGAATATGGTAGGTCAAAACAGTAACGGTAGTCGTACCATCTCCTGCTACGTCATTCATTTTATTTGCTGCTTGCTTTATGAGTTCGGCGCCGACATTATAGCCTAGCGTTTCATCATCAACATCTGCAATTTCAACGCCTTTCGCAACCGTAACACCGTCATGCGTGACCGTCACGCCACCGTAACTCTTGCTAATTACCACGTTGCGCCCTTTTGGACCCATAGTAGTCTTTACGGCGTCATATAATATTTGTGCTCCACCTAGAACTCGTCGTCGTGCGTCGTCATCATAAAATACTTTTTTAGCCATCAATTATCCCCTTATTTTACCGTTGCTATTACGTTCTTTTTGTATACAAGTGTGTACTCGTCTTTTCCAACTTTTACATTGGTTGCTTCGTACTCATTTTTATAAATGACCCGATCTCCAACTTTGACTTCTTTTACGTCTTTTCCAACAGCAATAACTTTTGCAGTTTTTGGTTTTTCCTGAGCATTTCCAGGCAGGTAAAGCCCGCTTGCAGTCTTAGTCTGTGCTTCTTCTGACTGCACGACAATATAGTCTTCCATTGGCTGAATGTTCATGCTTTTGTACTCCTCATTATTAGATTCTTAATCGTTAGCACTTTGTGATACAGAGTGCTAACTTTCAGCACTCATAATAGCCGAGTGCCAATTTATCTGTCAACACAGATTGGTTATTTTGTACGTACAGATGACTAAAGATTAGTACTGCTGTTCTACGGAACGCAGCGCTTGTTGACTCTTTATTTTTAGCTGTCGATAGATTGTTCTCAATAGTTCACTTTGATCAATTTCTACGTCTATATCAGCTTTTTGTAGGTATTCTTCATAACCTATCAACGAACTATTCCAAATAAAAGAGTTGTGCGAATCATTTGGACGAATGAGTTCAACTGAAGCATCATCGTAAGTTTCAACTATAACGGGTGTTTGCTCCGGGACCCAAAGTCGAGTAACGGCATGACCCATCTTAATGTAATGCCCATTAACACCTCTGTAGTCATCGCCATGTTCTGGAGAATAGCCAAAGTCTATTTGATAGAGCGTCTCGTTTGGCAGAGCTTGTCGCAGTAGTAGCGCAGCTGCGAATGAACGTGCAGCACAGCTCGCAACTCCGTGATCAAGTGCTTCATTAATATCGGCGGCATCAGGATGATATCCTGGCATTAATGTAGGAATAAAGCTAATCGCTGCATCTAGAATTCGTTCTGACATAAAAATCACCTTACCATTGTAGTGTTTGTACACATCAATGTTAGAAAGTGTATATATTAACATATTTATACATATTTTGCAAGTGTTACAATAGATTAATGACTAAAAATATACTTATGTGCGCACCAAAGTTCTTTGACATTGAATACGAAATAAACCCCTGGATGGACACAAAAAATCCCGTTAATCCTGCGCTAGCTACAAAACAATGGCAAAAACTCAATAGCATCTACACCGATCAACTAGGGTGGGATGTTCAATTAATAGACCCTGTCGAACATCTGCCAGATATGGTGTTTACCGCAAATGGCGCACTGACCTATAGAGGGCGCGTTGCGTTGCCACACTTTAGGCAGCCAGATCGGCAGCCAGAAACTCCCAAGTTTGAAGCATGGTTTACATCTGCTGGATATAGCGAACTGCTTGTTCCAAAATACGACTTTGAAGGTGAAGGGGATGCTCTAATCTGGAACGACATACTGTTTGCCGGCTATCCATGGCGAACAGATAAACCAGCTCACGCGGAGGTAGCTGACTTTTTACAAATAAAAACCATCAGCCTTCAGCTCATCGATCCCCGTTTTTACCATCTTGATACGGCACTCACTATCGTTAGTAACGACACCGTAGCCCTCTATCCTAAAGCTTTTAGTGATGAATCACTCAAGAAAGTGCACGAAACGGTACCACATGTTATCGAAGCTAACGATGAGGATGCGGTGGCTTATGGGCTCAATGCTATGAGCGATGGAAAATCTATCGTAATACCAGAGAATGCCCACCATCTGATAGCTAAGTATAAAGAAATGGGGCTAAACGTTATCACCTGCCCAATATCTGAATTTCAAAAATCGGGTGGCGGCGTTAAGTGCTTAACGCTTGAATTACGAAGCTAAGCTACTTTGTAGATCGAAAAAGTGCATTATGAACTGCGTTATCATCGTCATGGTCGTATAATGCAACAACAGCGTATGCAGGAATTTCACTTCCTGGTTCATCAACTTTTAAAATAATCACTCGATTATTTGTACCCTGAGCATCTTCCTTGTAGCCTGGATACCTGGTCTTCAAACTTTTCGATGGCTTAGCTTTTGTTTTTGCGCCAGACGTTACAGGACGCAACTTGCTTCCTGTTCTTATGCCGTTATCTATTTTTGGTATTACTTCTTGCTCAACCTGTTCCATCAGCTTATGTCCAAGATTTGATTCACCACCCCTAGACTGCTTTTCGAGTTCTTTAAAAAGTTTACTCATCAACCCATGTCTACCAATAAGATTGACCAGCTTATAACGAACACCAGCATGCTCTACTTCACTCGCCTCGACATCGTGCGTTCCCTCTTCGTCTATCCAATCTATTTTATCGAAATTTATAGACTGCGTTGTCTTTGGAGTTTCTACCTCTGGTCTCCGACTTTCCCTCGCTAAGGCTCGTGCGCGCGCCACATAATCTGCCGCAACATTCTGAACTCTATCTGATTCCTGAAGTTCCTCATCGAGTTCTCGAATTTCTACTAGAAAATCAAGTGAAACATCGCCAGCCATTTCTGCAACTGTTGCTATCTGCTCAGTACGTGCTGGCTCTTCGAGCCGTAATGCCTCTACGTATAAATCGCTCAAGGCTCGATGTTCATCTGTTATTGCTGGTGGTGTTTCTGAATCTGTCATATTTTTATATTAATAAAGTAATGAATACGGTATCACATATTTGTTATTTTGTAAATACTTACGTTTATTCTATTCAGCTGCTGCTGTATCACTATGGTTGCTCGCAATGTCCTCAGAAAATAGCGGTAAATGCATGAGCCTATTTCTAAACCTAACCAATGCATCTACGCTTCCATATTTTTCAGCGGTTCTATATGCGTAGGCTTGTTGCTCTGCAATTGGCGCCAAGGGGTCAGGGCCTGCTAAACTTTCGAGTTCATCAACTTCTTCAACAATCATATCAAGAAGCTCACCTAGTATTTTTTGTTTAGGCACTAGCGATTGATTAGCTTCATTGGTTAGATCAATAGTTTCATGAGCAGCAGGAAAAGTCCTTGATCGTACAATCTGCTTGGCATTGTCTAACGCCGTATGTTCACCAATATGCTCTGGACCTGTCATTCACTTATTTTACACTATTATGTAGTTTTTGTCTATGTACGTTACTACCACATGGACTTGCTATTTTATCATTATTATGCTAATGTTTATCTTATGAACTCACTACCTAATTCACCCTTTCAATCTGGAGAAATTAACAGTAGCGAGCTGAGCCCTGTTCTTTATGAACACGCCGCTCATCCCGACAAGCTAATTCGGCAGCACATCGAATTTGGGCTTGAAGAAGCGAACCCCATTGAAGCGACCTTGAACGGGTTACGTAAAAGCATCGAACTTTTTAATGATCTTGAAAGTAACTATGGTATTGCACATGTCGGTTTTCAGCCCGTTATTGGAGAGCTGCCTTCTGGAGATGTTGCCGCCTATATAGTAAGCGACCGTATAGACGGCTACGGCTACATGCCTGCTCCAGATCAAGAGAAAAAAACGTATCTCGAAAACCTTACAATCAAGCCCGAGCACAAGCCTGCCGGAATAGCGCTACTTCAAAGCCTCAGTGATTATTGGACCGATAAGGTAGCCAACCATAAAGATATGCTTACTGACATTTTCTCAATTGATCAATACGTCTACGAACCAACTAGCGGTGAGTTCGTGCTTGTCGATATGGATCCCCTATTCGCTGAATCATCACAGATGAAAGATGAAGTCGACTCGCAGTGGGTACTAACGTATACCGGAGACAAGTTACAGACTCTCGCTAAGGCCTTGCTCGATAGTCATGAACTAGAAGTATGGCAAAAAGAAATGGCTGCAACCGCGAGCACATAGATTAGGTTTTTTGAACGACGTTCATGAGAGATTCTCGTGCGACCTGAACTTCGTCATAATCTCGCTTCACTACTCTTCTGGGGTCATCATCATTTTGTAGCTCATTACGATATTTTGCTGCCTCTGGACCATTGGTCAAAATAGACTTTTCGTGCCCCTTACCGAGTAAAATGATTACGTCATCTTTTTTAGCCATATTGATTGATTTCGCTACCGCTTCTTCTCGTTTGTGAATTAAGAACAAATCTTTATCTTTAACCTTACCGGATTCGATTGCTCCACCGGCAATCTGATCCAAAATTACAAGCCCGTCAATGTCGCGGTCGTCTTCTTCCGTCGCAATGACAATGTCGCAGTACTTGCCGGCAACTCTTCCCTGCTCCGCTCGTTTAGCTTCATCACGACGACCTGCGCTACCAAATACAGCAATGAGCCTACCTTTAGTAAGTGGCTTGAGCTCTTTAAATAATTTTTCGAAGCTCTCGGCTGTATGAGCGTAGTCTACGATGACCTCAAAATCTTGACCTTCATCAATCCTCGTCATGCGTCCCTCGACAGTTTGCAAACTAGCTATACCTTGCTCAATCTGCTCTTTACTTAGCCCTACCGTGATTCCGACACCAACCGCTGCGAGCGAATTATAAATATTAAAGCTTCCAGGCAAATTACACGTGATGTCATACGATTGGTCTCTATACGATACATGGTATGTATTTTTTGATGGTGTAGATTGAATACTCGTAGCCTTTAACTCCCCCTTCTTTATACCGTATGTAATGGGGTTGGCAATATCTTTAGCAAAATAGATGCCGCTCGGATCGTCAGCATTTGCAATACCGGTTCGTAAACCTTTCTTATTGGCGTTTGTCTGCTTAAATAGTCGCCGCTTTGCATCTCGATATCGTTCGAACGTGCGGTGGTAATCAAGATGCTCATGGCCCAGATTAGTAAATACCGCAACAGAGTAAGGAACCCCCCAGACACGATGCTGCGCCAGTGCGTGACTCGTAGTCTCGAGCACTAACCAATCAACATTATTGGCTTTTATTTGTTTCAACATTTTAACCAAGCTGGCCGCACCCATGGTGGTCATACGCGTAGGATTTGGTTGCTCGCCTTTTCCATCACCATAATCAACTGAAATGGTAGTGATAATAGCAACTTTCATCCCTGACTCACGTAGCATATGAGCGATGAGCGTAGACGTCGTAGTTTTACCATCAGTTCCAGTCACGCCAATGACGTTCATGCCTCTTGCAGGAAATCCATGTTTTAGTTGGGCGACAAAAGCTTCTGCCCAATGTCCGTAAGGTTCAATTTCATGAAAAAGACTTGAAGGAACTATCTTTTTAACTATTTCACGTACATTCATATACGCCTAAGTATACTATTGTTATCTATCCGTTACGACCGACAAAATGACTTCAGTATCTCACGACTCTTCTGAACATGATCTGACATCTCTTTTCCGCGCATCTGTCGAGCATGAATAATATCGCCGTCTGCCCAATATAATCGACCGTTCAGACGGAGTAGATTATCGAGCGATTCATCATCAACACTAATATCACTTCCGACTCCAACTCCAGATTTTTCGAGTCTTTTGAGCCAATCATCGAGTTCATTCTGTGTAATTGACGTTGGTCGATCTGCCGTTGACTCGAACTTTACAATCGCTTGAATACTGTCGTCTGTCTGTAGGACTCGAGATTCAAAGGTAAGAAGTGAAAAAGCATTTTCTAATGTAGCAACGTCTGTTGTAGAAGAATCGGTCTTGGTACGAAGTGCCCTATATAGCTCACCATCTTTTTCTACGCCAGCAAAACACTGAATTTTGCCGCCAAGATTATACCTAGGAGCACTCGTATATTCAAGTAGCATCAAAATTCCGACGCTATCAGCATCAAAATTCTCACCAATTGCTACCATTTCGCTCGAAGCTTCATTGCTGCCTAGGGGGACAAACACTGGTTTTTTACTCAGTAGTGCTTCTACCTTGTCGACATCTTGATCTTGTAGCGGTAGAGCACCAGCTAGTAAGGTGTCCAGTCGGCCAACTGCCAGCCCAATGGCACGCGAACTAACGATTTTGTGAAATCCTTCCTGCTCGTACGCAGCATGGATAAACTCTTGCGAAAGTAACGATGGTGACCCATCTGAAGACAGCACGTATTCAAAACCATCGTGTAGCTCGCTAAACCCCGAGCGAACCGCCCGAGACAGCTCTGCGTCATTTTGTTGAGATAGATAACTCTCGTTAATCATAGGTATTTTTTGTATTTAGTTGAATTTACTTAGCTTATAATAGCATATTATAGTAAAATTATCAATATGAAGATACTCGGGATCGAAACCAGCTGTGACGAAACTGCAGCAGCGGTAGTGGAAGACGGTAACCGTCTTCTATCTAATATAGTAGCCAGTAGTATGGACCTGCATGCTCAGTACGGTGGAGTCGTTCCGGAAGTAGCAGCACGTAGCCATATTGAGTCAATAAACACCGTTATTGAGCAGGCTCTGTCGGAGGCAAAATGCGAATGGGATGATATTGACGGTATAGCCGTAACTTACGGTGCTGGACTTGGTGGCTGCTTGTTGGTTGGCGTTATGACTGCTCGCACACTTGCTATCGTAAAAGAAAAGCCGCTCTACGCTATTAATCATGTAGAGGCACATGTCTATGCTAATTTCTTAACGTCTACTTCCCTGTTTGGATACACAATGCCAACCAAACAGCCCGAATTTCCCTTGTTGGCGCTCATAGTCAGCGGTGGTCATAGTCAGCTCGTCATATTCCGTAATCATTTCGATTACACGCTTCTTGGCCAAACGCAAGATGATGCTATTGGTGAGGCATTCGATAAGGTAGCTAAAATTCTTGGGCTTCCCTACCCTGGCGGCCCCAGCATTTCCCGAATTGCCAAAAATGGCGATCCGCATGCCTTTAGCTTCCCCAAGGCTAAACTTTCAGAAAAATACAACTATAGCTTTTCTGGGCCAAAGACAGCCGTCCTAAGAGCCGTTCAAAAGCTTTGCGGTAAATCTCACGACTTTCCTAGCTTTAAGCTTGCAGAGCTGCTTACGTACGGCCAGAAAGCCGACATTGCAGCCAGTTTCCAACGCATAGCGGTTGAAACGGTTGTCGACAAGACAGTACTAGCATATGAAGAGTTTCATCCAAAGTCGGTTGTTATTGGTGGTGGAGTGGCGGCAAGCCCAGAACTGCGGCGTCAACTTCAAGATAGACTACCTCTGAACATTGAGTATGCCGACCCCAAATTGTGTACCGACAACGGAGCCATGATTGCTGCACTCGGATGCATTACTGCAGCTTCCAAAAAACCGCAAGCCGACCCCTACTCTCTTGACATTCAACCCAATCTATCTATGTAACATTATTACTCTTCTGTCAATATTGACGCTTATGCTTCTTGGTAGTATTCTAAATCCGAAAACAAACATTTTGTGTAGCTCTGCAAAACGGTGGGGCTACACACAATCAAGTTAAGGCGAGCGATGTATATAGCGGCTTTTATAGAAAGGCCTTTGTTCTGATTGCTTATGTTTTCACGTGAATATACTTCGAAGTATGCGTTTTGTAACAGAGGTGGTATTATACGTATATTCGAATCAAGTGAGGTGGAGCACCTATTCACGATAGATGTCTGAAGGAATAAGGAATTTGAACATGAAATTATCGAAAACATATGACCCTGGTAAACACGAGCAAAAGATTTACAAACTTTGGGAAGAGCAGGGCGCATTTAAGCCGAAGCATCGAGAGAACGATCAGTCCTACAGTATTGTTATGCCGCCGCCCAATGCGAACGCCAATATTCACCTTGGAACCGCGCTCACAAACGACTTACAGGACATTGCTATTCGATATAATCGTCTACTTGGTAAGTCGACACTCTATGTTCCTGGCGCCGACCACGCTGGCTTTGAAACGCAGTCAGTGTTTGAGAAGCACCTAGCACTTGAAGGGAAGAGTCGCTTTGATTTTACGAGGGAAGAGCTCTACAAACAGATATGGGAATTTGTTGCAGAAAATAAGGCAAAATATGAAACACAATTCCGACTGCTCGGTGCCAGCTGCGACTGGGATACATACACCTTTACGTTAGATAAAAAAGTTGTTAATCGTGCCTACAAAACATTCAAAAAAATGTGGGACGAAGGGCTTATCTACAGGGGTGAACGACTCGTAAATTTCTGCACCTATCATGGAACAGGATTTGCAGATATCGAAGTTACTCATAAAGAATCAAAAGGGCACTTATGGCATATAAAATATCCTCTTACCGATGGTAGCGGGGAAGTGATCGTAGCAACTACTCGTCCTGAAACGATGCTTGGTGATGTTGCCGTAGCGGTACACCCCAAGGATGCACGATACAAAAAACTTGTTGGTAAAACGATTAAATTACCTCTGACAAATCGTGAAATTCCAATTCTGGCAGACAACTTTGTGGATATCGAATACGGAACAGGGGCGGTTAAAATCACTCCAGCACACGATCAAAACGACTTCGATATGGCTGAACGCCATGACCTTCCCAAAATTAGTATTATCAGTCACGAGGGCGTACTAACCCATGACACACCATCGGCATACGCAGGTCTTGATGTGGTATCTGCTAGAGAGAAGGTTGTTAACGATTTAATTGAACTGAATTTACTCGTAAAACGTGAAGATATTTCTCATAATGTCAGTCATTGCTATAAATGCGGAACCGTTATCGAGCCGCTTCTTCGTGAACAGTGGTTTATAAATATGAAGCCATTGGCAAAACGAGCTATTAAAGTGCTCCGTGATAATCAAATAACCTTCTATCCGGAATCTAAAAAAGAGCAGCTCATTACCTACCTAGAAGGCCTACGAGATTGGAATATTAGCCGTCAGATAGCCTGGGGTATTCCCATACCGGCATTCGTGAATAGTAACGACCCAGACGATTGGATATTTAACGAGTCGGTCGACAAAGAAACGATTACAATTGATGGCAAAACGTACCATCGCGACCCAGACGTTTTTGATACTTGGTTTAGTAGCTCAAGCTGGCCTTACGCCACGCTAGAATATCCAGAAGGCGAACACATAGCAACAAAGTACCCCTTGAGTCTCATGGAGACGGGTGGAGAAATACTTTATCCGTGGGTTTCTAGAATGATCATGCTTGGGTTGTACGTAACCGACAAGGTACCGTTTAAGGCAGTGTACATTCACGGCTACGTTATGGCCGAAGATGGCAGCAAAATGAGCAAATCACTCGGTAACGTCGTAAACCCAATTCCAGTAATAGAAGAGTACGGTTCTGACGCTCTTCGAATGGGACTGATCAGTGGAAGGGCACCAGCAGTGAATCGAGGCTATGATCCTCGAAGAGTAGAAGAAGCACGTAATTTTTGTAATAAATTATGGAATATTGCACGCTTCATTCAAGACCAAGTCGATATGAAAAACGTTGGTGATTTACCACAACCAAAAACAGCAGCAGATCATTGGATATTGTCTAAATTACAACATTTAACAGATGCCGTTTCTAAGGATTTAGATACATACGCATTCGCTGAGGCCTACGAAAAACTATACCACTTCGTATGGGATGACTTTGCCGACTGGTACATCGAAGCCTCAAAAACTACCCCAAATCACAGTGTCCTGAAATTCTGTCTTGAAAGTATCTTAAAGCTCTGTCATCCATTCGCCCCATTTGTTACCGAGACAATATGGCAGTCATTAAAGTGGAGTCCTGACCTACTAATAACGAATAGTTGGCCAACTATTCCTGCTGGAGATGTAGCTCATGCAAAACAGTTTGAAGAGGTTAAAGCAATCGTTACAGAAGTCAGACAGCTGACCAAGGCCATGCATCTCCAAAAACCAACAGTAGCTCATTCTTCGGATGTACTAGGGTCTAACCAAGCATTAATACAACGACTAGCGCGGCTGGGATCTATGAAGCGAACAGGGAAGAGCACAGGATTAAAACTCACAAACTCAAAACAAAAAGCTTGGCTAGAGATTAGTCCAGAAGAAGTTATGTCATACAGAGACAAACTTGAAGAAAAACGTAACGACATTGAAGCAACTATCATCAAATTATCTGCTCGATTACAAAACAAGAACTACGTAGCAAATGCACCAACCAAAATCATAAACCAATCTCGCGAACAGCTGGATTCGGCCCAAGCTACGTTAGCTCAGATCAAAGAAGATTTACTTCGTTTCACAAGCTAGTCAGCTGGTTCTAGAGCTGTTCGGACTCTCTCGGTTGCTTCCATAGAGTCGTAATCGTTAAACCACATCACGTGCCATCCTGCGCGCTGTGCAGGCATTAGATTGGCCCTAGTATCATCTATGAGTAATATTTCGTTAGCAGCAACTCCAGCCATCGATTCGGCAATGTCATAAATTTTAGGATCTGGCTTCAGAACGCCTACTTTCGAAGAATCCACAATTGCATCGTAGGCAATATTTGGGAGTAGTCCAGCTTTCAACATGTCATCTATAAACCCGCTACCAATATTACTGAGTAGCCCAATTCGATAGTTTTCTCCCGCCCATCTAAC
>CAYMTU010000029.1:7260-11994 GCA_964393455.1 uncultured Candidatus Saccharibacteria bacterium | reverse complement strand
TCTTTTACTAGCTAGTTTGTTTCTGGTGTGTGTTCAGTATATTGGGAGCCTGACAAACAACGCTACCATCACCAGAGTCACCTACAACAACAAGAGTATGCTGAGACTTACCTATGACATAACAGACGGTGGACCACTCGACCAAGACAACACTGCCAACGGCACCATCATTGACCCGGTAGGCCTCGCAGCAGCGACAGTGGGTGTGCCCAATACGGGGCTGGGGAGAATACAATGAAATTATATTTTAAAATGTTAGTAATAAGTGCAATGCTATTTTCAGTAATGCCTTCACATGCATTAGCTGCGCCTTATGATATTACGGAGTACACTATTCCTTCTCAAGATAGCGAAACAACTTGGCTAAATTATGGACCTGATGGAAATGTTTGGTATACAAGTCGGAGCACTGATATGCTCGGAGTTATAAATAGTGACACGGGTAATATTACGGAATACACTGTGCCCGGTATTGGTGCAGACTGTGGCGGATTGACTGCTGGACCCGACGGTAATCTATGGTTTGTTCGAGTGAGCACCAACAATATTTCAAAACGGGACATGATTACAGGAGAGATTACAGATTTTCCGGTTGAGAATGAATCCGGTTGTCTATTCTCACCAATTACCGGCCCAGATGGAAATATTTGGTTCAGTGGCGAATCGTCGTATATTGCTAAAATGACACTATCTGGACAAGTAACTAAGTACAATGTGCCTGACCAAGGCGTAGCCTTTAACTTAAAAATGGGGAATGATGGCAATATCTGGTTTGCTGACTCAGACCAAAATAGGGTTGGCAAGATTACAACTGATGGAATATTCACCATGTTTACTCCTCCTACAGGTTCTATGTCGGATGCTATGCTAGGCCCAGATTGATACATTTGGTATTTGGGTGCTGCAGGGGCGGATCTTTTTATCGGTAAGTTAAGTCCGCAAGGTGAGTTCATATCTTCTAATGTTGTGGCATCAGGAGAAGTCTTTTCATACTCTTTTAAATTAGGTAAAGACGGTAAAATATGGGTCGCAGTTCTAGGTACAGATCAGTTGGCCAGCGTAAATTCAAGTGGCACTATTGAATACTATAACGCGCCTACTCAGGGAGAGGGCCCAATAATTCTAGCAGCATCTATAGATGGTGACTTATGGTACAGTAGTATTTCGGGAAACACTATCGGTCGACTTGAGCTGCCTGTAATAGATTCTAATTCCTCCGACTCCGACCCCATCCCGGGCAGCGTCGAAGACGCTGCTCCTAATGCCGGTGATGCCAACAACGATGGTACACCCGACAGTGAACAAAGCAATGTCACCAGTCTCCCTACAACAGATGGTACGTATATAACACTCGCTCTCCCAGAAGGAACTACCATTAGCTCTACAACTGTAGACGCGTTAGCGTCTATGTCTTCCAAAGACATAGCCTATACTTATCCTCTTGGTCTAGTCTCCTTTACTGCTACCACTGACATAGGTGCTACTATGCCTATAGAGCTGTACTTCCATACCGAAACTACAGCTAACTCATTCACTCCCCGAAAGTACAACACTACCAACCAAACCTACACCACCCTTAGCTCTCTCACCACTACCACCCTCACTGACGTAACCGTAGGAACAAACAATACTCATGCCGTTAAGCTGGTCTACAGTATTACAGACGGTGGACTACTCGACCAAGACAACACTGCCAACGGCACCATCATTGACCCGGTAGGCCTAGCCCAAGCAACTGTGGGAGTGCCGAATACGGGGTTGTAAGGAGCTTTTTCGTAATAAGCGTAAACGTTAATATGGTACACTCAGTACATTATTTAATGCTTAAAATATAATTATGAATATAAAATTCTTCAAGTCTAATAGCCCATGGTTACTTACAGGATTACTTGTATTTACTTCATTTTTTGCGGCTGCATGTATAGTTTTTAGTTCACAAAAAGTCCATGCTACTTCTCAAGCTACAGTAACCGCACAGCTATCTTATAATGAAATTGCCACAAATTCTCTTATTAGTTCTCAGCCTACGCTAAGTGCAGGAGGTGACTTACCGATGCCTGCCGTGAATGGTACGAGTACTGATGCTGTTGGCAGTGTATTTGACATTGAATATACTCCGCCATGCGAAGATATAGATTTGAATGATTTAATTTCGGTATCCGCATCTGTTAATCATTCATACAGCCCACAACCATTTGATAGTACTGATGGGTTCATAATGACTATTATGGACTCAGTAACATCCGCAAGTTTGCCTAACTTGACGACTGAAACTGGTGACGCGGGGCTTTTTGTACCAGGGATACTTACAATAGGTTACTCTGGATATGGTGGTACAACATCTTTGCCAGGTACAATTTCTGGTATTTGGAATGGGCCGAGTAGTAATCCACTAATATTATATCTTTCCAGTGATCTTGATGGAACTAGCGGAGCTACATCAACAACTACTGACCCAGTTGTGCAGCTAACATTTGATACGACAAGTTGCCCAGTATCTGAATTACCAGCTGCCGACACCGACCCTATATCAGATGCTATTGAAGACGCTGCTCCTGGGTTAGGCGATGCCAACAATGATGGTACTGCCGATAGTGAACAACCAAACGTCACCAGTCTGCTTAACACTATCTCTGGTTCTTACAGTGTCTTACAAACAAACTGTACTACCAACACTACTACAACACTCTCTCCTGAATCATCTGACAATAAAGACGTTGCTTATGACTACAATCAAGGTCTCATGAACTTCACTGCCACTGGCTGTGGTTCCATTGCTGCTATCACCCAATACTTCTACGGTAACCTTAATGCAAATAACGTAACTGCTCGTAAATATAACCCTACTACTAATACCTATTCTACTATCCCCGGAGCAGCCATAACTAACGTAACGATAGGAAACCAAAAAGCGATAAAGATAACCTACCAAGTAGCAGACAACGGCCCACTCGACCTTAACCCTACGCTAGGCACCATCACCGACCCAAGTGGACCAGCTGTACTAACTGTCGGTGTGCCGGAGACGGGGTTGTAGCGTTCTGCTATTTAGTTTTTTAATCATAGTTGAGTAAGCTAATATAGTCGTTTTATCTAGTTCTATGCAATAAAGTGCTTGTGTTATAAAATATAACTATTGAAACAAACTGTATATTTATACAGTAATTTTATCTATGAATACTTCCACATATCAAAAACCAAACACGTTATATAAGATTCTATCCAGTAACTACCTGCTACCTGTTATTTTTGCTTTGCTTGGCCTAAGCGTATTAGCAATTACCTCTCCATTCGCAAAAGCTGACCAGATGGGCATAACGCAGATTGGGTGTACGGGCTGTGTTCCAGTAAGTGTTCAATATCCGAGTGGAGTAGCGGTTGATTCTGATGACAATATGTATATTGCCGATACTCAAAATCATCGAATCCAAAAATTAGATTCCAATGGTACATTTGTTACCGATTGGGGTAGTACAGATGTAGGTTCCTATGGAGGATCTGCCTACGGCGGAGACAACGGTGAATTTGCCTATCCGAAAGATGTAGCAGTTGATTCGGACAATAATGTGTACGTTGTGGATCAATTGAACAACCGCATTCAGAAATTTGCCAATGACGGAACGTTTATTACTAAATGGGGTAGTAGCGATGTAGGTTCCTATGGAGGAAGTGCTTCGGGAAGTGGTAATGGCGAAATGTATTATCCAAGTTCTATTGCATTAGATTCAAGTAATAATGTATACGTGGCCGATACTCAAAATCATCGAATCCAAAAATTTAATTCATCAGGAGGATATAGTAGTCAATTTGGGGTCCAAGGCTCGGGTAACGGTGAAATGAATTATCCGCAAGGAGTCGCAGTTGATTCTGACGGTAATATATATGTATCGGATAATGGTAATAATCGCATCCAAAAGTTCACCAGTAATGGGATTTATGACTCTCAGTGGGGTGCTTCAGGCTCGGGTAACGGGGAATTCCTTGGCCCATACGGACTAACCATAGATTCAAGTGACAATGTATACGTTGTTGATAATGGTAATAATCGAATCCAAAAATTTAATTCATCAGGAGGATATAGTAGTCAATTTGGGGTCCAAGGCTCGGGTAACGGTGAAATGAATTATCCGCAAGGAGTCGCAATTGATTCTTCCAACAACATATACGTTGCCGATACAAATAATCAGAGGATTCAGAAACTAAATTCAAGTGGATCATTTATTGCCGAATATGGCGCCAGTTATGAGCAATCTTTTGGTGGAGGGAATGGACAGTTCTACTTACCAGCAGACAGTACCACAGATTCAACAGGTAATATTTACGTTGCAGATGCCCAAAACCAACGAATCCAGAAATTTGATAGTAATTGGAACTACATTACAAAGTGGGGTAGTGCATCGATCGGGCCGTATGGTAGCTCGAACAGTGGCGGTGGTAACGGCGAATTTAATATTCCTGCCTCAGTTACTACTGACTCAAATAACAACATTTACGTTGCCGATTACTTAAATAACCGCATCCAAAAATTCGATAGTAACGGGACCTTCATTACTAAATGGGGTAGTACTGACGTAGGTTCCTATGGAGGTTCGGCAGAAAGCGGTGCTAACGGCGAATTCAATAGACCCTTTGGAATAGCTGCAGATTCCTCGAATAATATCTATGTTGCCGACAGTGGCAATAACCGCATCCAAAAATTCGATAGTAACGGGACCTTCATTACTAAATGGGGTA
>CAYMTU010000029.1:0-7160 GCA_964393455.1 uncultured Candidatus Saccharibacteria bacterium | reverse complement strand
ACCGCATCCAAAAATTCGATAGTAACGGGACCTTCATTACTAAATGGGGTAGTACATCGATCGGGCCTTATGGCGGCTCTAACACAGGTGGTGGAAATGGAGAATTTGCCACTCCGCGCGGTATCGCAGTTGATTCATCCAACAACATTTACGTTTCGGACACAGAGAATAACCGCATCCAAAAATTCGATAGTAACGGGACCTTCATTACTAAATGGGGTAGTAGTAATGTAGGTCCTTATGGTGGATCAGATTCGGGAAATGGGAATGGGGAATTTTCTTATCCAACCGGCATTGATGTAGATGATCTTGGTAATGTGTACGTTGCTGACAGTGGCAATAACCGCATCCAAAAATTCACATCGTCTGGAGCATATGCAATTAAATACGTTGGCGGGGGTAACAACTCGTACCCCTTAATTGAATCTTATGGGGTTCATTCTGCTGGTAGTGGAAAGTTGTACATTGGAGCAGCTTATACTGCGATGCTAACGCTCTGTGATAACGATGTAAGCTTGAACGGTTGTATACCTGGTACACCATCTCCAAATTCAGTGACGGTGCCTAATGCCGTAAATAGTAAACCAATAACTATATCTCAAAATGGATGTGGTGCTATTACGAACACCAGCTCATCAAGTCAGTCAGCTATGAGTAAACAGGATGGTACAAAAAGTTACCCGGTTGGTTTATTAAACTATACACTGACAGGTTGCACCAGTGGAGGATCGAGTACCGTATCGGTGATATTCGCAGGAGTTGATAGTACCAAAGATATAACACTACGGAAATATAATGCAACCTCACAAACCTATACCGATGTTGCAGGTGCCGTCTTAACCAAGACAACGCTATCGTCTGAACCTGCAGTACAAGCAACTTTTTCTATTACAGATGGAAGTTCATTGGATCAAGACGGTCAAGCCAATGGAGTAATTGTTGATCCGGTGGGCTTGGCAGTAGTGCTCGGCAATTCCTCGACATTAGCCAACACTGGTGTCGTAGCTATTTCTGCCGGAATACTTAGTTTCATACTTGTACTTTCCCTGAGTCTTATTTATATCGATTATAATAAACATAAAAAACCGCTCCGGGCAATTGACCCTACGGTGCGATACAGCTTTGCTCATCATATTAAGGTAGTAACACTACCACTATTTCGTTACCGTGTTCATATAAGAATTCAAAAAGTTATGCCAAACAAAAATATACGTCGCTTTTAGGTTGTCCGAGATAATCCAATAAAAAGTAATTGTAAATTACCGTGCAAGGGCTGATAAGATAGTAGATATGTTTAGGTTGCGAGCAATGCGAAATAAATCAGACGTAGATATATTGATGAAAAAAGAGGGTATACTAAAAAAACCGTCAGTCAATATCATTGTTCCTTGTCATAACGAAGCAGAAACGCTCGCAGCAAATATTCAGTCGCTGCTAAGCTTCTGTCAAAAAAATTTAACACTAATTTATTCTATTACTATTGTCGATAGTGCCAGTACCGACAACACACTGAGAATTGCCAAAAAACTTACCAAAAAACATGCAAATGTTCGGGTAATTCATGTCGATCAACCTGGCCGTGGTCTAGCGATACGAACAGCAATTTTGCAGTCAAAAGCTGACATTATTGCCTATATGGATGAAGATTTGTCGACAGATATATCGGCGTTACCAGCACTAATACAACCACTCGTAAAAAAATCAAACTTGATTGTTATTGGTGATCGCTACCATAAGCAATCTAACGTGAAGCGAAATATAAAACGTAGTATTTTGTCAGTCGGGTATTCATTGTTTGCACGTTTTTATTTACGCTTAGGCATAAAAGATTACCAGTGCGGGTTTAAGGCACTACGTACGTCGACCGCCAAAAAACTACTTGAGAATGTAGCGAACAATCAGTGGTTTTTTGATAGCGAACTGCTCGTAAGAGCCCATGATGCTGGTTGCGATATTTTACAGATTCCCGTTACGTGGACCGAAAACACTGATTCTCGTGTAAAGATTTGGCCAACAATTGCAGAATTTATTGCTGGCATTAATCGTGTAGCTAAATCACGCAGACAACTACTAACACCAGAGCGGGGGATTGTGCTGGGTCTTGTATTGTTACTGTTGAGTTTACTTTTACCAGCCATTACTATGAACGGTTGGGCAAATACATACTATACAATGGCTGTTCAAGCAGCCAACCAAAACTGGAAAGCATTTTTTTATGGCAGTATCGACAGTGCTAATTTTGTAACACTCGATAAGCCGCCTTTGTCTGTATGGTTGTCAGCACTATCGGCACGCGTTTTTGGGCTCTCGACATTTTCGATATTGCTGCCACATTTGATCGCCGGAGTCATAACATTACTCCTGGTGTATATAATGGTACGTCGATATTTTGGAATAAAGTCAGCTATTATTGCAGGATTTTGTTTTATTTTGACACCAATAACTATTGTGGTCTTTCGATATAACATTCCAGATTCAATACTTACCGTTTTTTTGGTAGCATCTGCCTATGCTTTTTTACGCGCTATCGAAAAACCCCAGTTGCGTTGGCTGCTGCTGGCAGGAGCTTTTGTTGGTTTTGCGTTTAATGTCAAAATGATCCAAGCGCTCATTGTTGTACCGATTTACGGATTACTCTATCTGCTCTATGCGTCCGTACCTTTATTAAAGCGATTTCGTGATTTAGTACTAACTGCACTGGTGTTTTTGGTAACCGCGTTATGGTGGCCAGTTACGGTATGGTTGGTGCCCCTAAAAAGCCGACCATTTATTGGTGGAACATTGACTAATAATATTTGGGAGTTAATCGTTGGCTATAACGGTTTGGATAGATTCTTAGGTACCAATTGGCGACAGCCAACAGGTGCGACAGTTGGTGCGGGATTTGGTGGTAAGGTGGGGTTGTTACGAATATTTAACGAAGGTTTTGGGTCGGTTGTGGCGTGGCTTATCCCATTTGTGGTACTCACAGGAATAATGTTCTGGCTCTATTATAAAAATTCAACCGATCGTTTTAAGCGTATAGCAGTACTACTTTGGGTAAGCTGGGTGCTTCTTCATGCGGTAGTTTTTGGATTCACTAAGGGTACCATGCATCCACACTATTCTGTTGTTCTAGCGCCAATGATTGCAGCGCTCATTGGCGCTGCGGCTTGGATGTATATGACCGAAATTCGCAAAGATCCTTTACATTCGCCGGTGCTCATATTGATGGTTATTGTCATGTCGGTAAGTGCCACTTTGATGCCCTTGATATTCTGGAAAGGTAGAGCTTGGCCATTATGGCCATCTATCGTGGTGGTTAGTCTGGCTCTCAGCGGGTTGGCACTTTTTAGTTGGGCTCGTCAAAAACAGAATATACCAATTGTAAAACTAGCCTTTATGGTAATTATTGGTGCGCTACTTTTTGCCCCCGCTAGCTCCGCTGTAGCCAGTAGCCGTCGAGCACAACTCGGATTAATAATCAGCGCGACTCCACTTCACGAAGATATAAAACGCATACGAACTCCAGAATCTTCAATTCCGCCCGCGCTTCGTGAATATTTACTTAAGAATCGCGGTGAAAGTGTCTGGATCGCAACTACCGCAACTGCATACGATGCAGCTGCGATTACGCTTTCAACTCGAAGCCCAGTAATGACCATCGGTGGATTCAGCGGAACTGATAATTTTATAAGTCTCAATCAATATAAAGAGTTTTTACAAAATAGAAAGATCCGATACTTTATAGTAAATCGTCAACAGTCGGCTGAGATTAAACGCTGCACTGACACGGCTGCAAATTTCCAGACGCATAAAAGACTATTATTTGATAAGAATAGTCTAGTGTGCACTGTCGATGAGAGAGAGGCTGATAAAATTTCTACCGTAAATATTACTAACTGGGCACAAACTCACCAGCAAATAAACAACAAAGAGTTTAAACAATGGGAAGTTTTTGATTTGACTTTGCCGAATCAAGAAAACTCTTCTATTCGTTAACTAACGGTTTCGAATTGCGTTTATTGGACTTTTCTTTGAGGCGCGAATTGCTGGTGTTATACCAAAGGTGACGCCGACAATAACCGATACAACAAACCCAAACGCGAAAAGCTGCAATGAGTAGTAGGGTTCGATCATAAAAATAGTACCGACAATTTTGGTAAGTAGTATTGCTAAGAATGTACCTATTATTCCACCGAAAATCGACAGAATTACGCTTTCTGTTAAAAATTGCATCAAAATATTGTGAGGACTTGCTCCCATTGACTTCCTAATTCCGATTTCGTTGGTTCGTTCTGCTATCGAAACTAACATTATATTCATAATACCGATACCTCCAACTAACAAAGATGCAGAAGTAATAATGATAATAAGTTTTGTCAGAATTCCTACGATGTATGAAGATGTTTGTAATAGATCTTCGTTTGCTATAACGCTAAAATTTTGATTATTCAGATGATTTTTTAGGATAGATTCATAAAGTAGCTGCCGTGTTTTTTCATTATTAGTATCAGGATTAATTTTTGTCAAAATGACAGAAATCATTTTTCCGTTTATTCCAGACGTCGATTGATAGGTAGATATAGGTATAAACAGCACATTGTCGTAGCCTCCACCAATCGTTAATTCAGATCCCGGAGTTGCTGGAGCAAAAACTCCACTTACAGTGTAAGCTTGTCTATTGTACATAACCGATTTGCCAAGACCTTGACCTTCGCCAAATAAAATTCGCTCAGTTTCTGGTCCGATAACTGCAACTTTGTTTGCATTGTCATCATCAGCTTTTGTGAAAAAATCACCTCGTTCAATTTTTGAATCACGTAACGTTTTATAATTATACGTAGTGGCGACTACCAAATTTGGATCAGTTGAGCGTCCATTAGCCGAAATTATACCGGCAGTATATCGAACTGGCGCAGCGTCAATCACGCCTGGAGTATTTCTGGCGGTTTCCAAATCTTGTTGCGTCAACGTTGCTGCATCAAAATTACTTAAGATGAATTTCTTAGCCGAAACGACGTATAGAAGGTCAGAACCAAGTGTGTTAATCTGCCCAACCACTTGATTTTTAACACCTTGTCCTAATGATACGAGACAAAGTAGTAAACTGACGCCAATAACAACTCCGAGCATAGATAAGCCTGAGCGTAGTTTGTTAGACCGCAATGACAATAACGCGCTATGAATATATTGCCGAATCATTTGATGTCTTTCATGGTTGTGCCATCTTGCATGTATATGATGCGGTCTGCATGTTTGGCTACGTCATGGTTGTGTGTCACCAGTACAACGGTTATGCCGACTTTATTAAGTTTTTGCAAAAGTTTGACGATCTCTTTTGTAGACTTTGAATCGAGGTTCCCTGTCGGCTCGTCAGCACATAGTACGGTAGGCTTCTGTATTAGTGCGCACGCAATAGCGCCCTTTTGAAGTTGCCCTGTAGAAAGTTGACTTGGTTTATTGTTTTGTTTTTCAAATAGTCCGAGTTGTTGCAAAACCAGAAGCGCTTCTCTTCGACTAGCCTTATAGCTATAATTACGATACAAAAGAGGCATTTGAACGTTTTGAACCAGTGTATAGTCGGCAAGCAAATTAGAAGATTGAAATACAAAACCGATTGAATCTTTCCTGAATTTTGCGAGCTCTTTTTCAGTTTTATTGGTCGTCTCTTTGTTCGTAAACTTGTAGCTGCCAGACGACGGTGTATCTAGCAAACCGAGTATGTTCAGAAGTGTAGTTTTGCCGGCACCTGATGGTCCCATGATGGCTACAAATTCTCCACTGAGAATTTGTAAATTAATATCATTTAATGCAGCAAACTTTCGTGTATCAATCTGATATTGTTTTGAAATTTTATGTAGCTTCATGATTGTATTTTTCGCAGGCATACATGTATTGTACTCAGCCTTACTGCAGGAGTCGAAATAATCTTAACCAGAGCAAAGTTAGTCGATGCTTCATTGTATTGATAATGGTAATGATAGTACGCTATAGTGTAGGTACGTTAATATGCATAAGAAGTACATGTCAGACATCAACCCACGCGAATTAAAAGCCCGAATAGCAAATAAGTTATGGAAAGTATCTTCTTTTGTAGCATTTGTAGTACTTTTAGTCGGACTATACAGTCCAATTTTAAGTGGAAAAGTTTATGCCGACACAGGAATCATAAAAACTGGACAGATGGGTGATAACAGTATTGCGACGCAATATCCAAGCGACACTGCAGTTGATAGTAACGGAAACATCTTCATTTTTAGCTATGTCACTAACAGTATTATTAAACTATCCAGTTCCGGAGCTTTCATAACTCAGTGGGGTGGTCTTGGTGGTGGCGATGGGCAGTTCCGAGAAGCGTATAGGCTTGCAATCGATAATGACGACAATATTTACGTAGCTGATACTGGTAATAATCGAATTCAAAAATTTAGTAGTGACGGTACTTTTTTAGCAAAATGGGGAAGTAGCGACGTGGGTCCCTACGGAAGCGGGTCGGCGAGTGGTAGTGGCGATGGTGATTTTTCGAATCCAAATGATATCACAGTAGATTCTAATGGTAATGTTTATGTTTCCGACAGTAATAATTATAGAATTAAAAAACTAAGTAGCACGGGTAGTCTTATTAGTATGTGGGGTTGGGGAGTTCAAGACGGCTCCGATGAGTACCAAACTTGCACAAACAGTTGCCAAACGGGGCTCGCGAACGGTAGTACTAGTATAATAGGTAAAATATATTACATAACCGGGTTAGCAACTGATACTGGCGGCAACGTCTATTTTGGTGATTCAAACAACTACCGGGTTCAAAAGTATGATAGTTCGGGTAATTTCATCAGTACATTTGGATGGGGTGTTCAGGATGGTTCTTCTTCATTCCAAGTTTGTACGAGCGGATGCCAGCCAGGAATTAGTGGAACAGGACAAGGGCAATTCGAGTACGTGAGTGGCCTAACTATTGACGGAAGTGGAAATATATTTATTGCTGACTCAGGAAATAGTGGCCGTATTCAGAAATTCGACAGTAGTGCTGGCTATATTACGCAGTGGGGTGGTGAAAGGAAATGCGCCTATAATGGAGATCAAATCGAGCAAGGTAAATTTTGTAATCCATCGGGCTTGACGGTTGATAATGAAAACAACTTACTCGTTGCAGACCCCGAGAACAATAATGTTCAGAA
>CAYMTU010000028.1:0-12230 GCA_964393455.1 uncultured Candidatus Saccharibacteria bacterium | reverse complement strand
CGGTTGAGTTGACCCCTTATGATCTTACTAAGGGAAGAATCACCTATCGCAAGTCCTGAACTTTTACATAGCAGCACATCTCGCACCGAAACATTTCGGCTCCGATGCTCACCGTATTATAGATACGGCTCCGCTCGGATCCTCGGTTTCAGCGCAAGACGAACTACTATGAAAAACTCAGGAGCAGTTTTTATAAAATATTAAAGCAGTGTGTTATGCATTCTAGAAAGAGGTATGATCCGCATGAAAGTGAGTGCTAGTGTCAAAAAAATCAGTCCAGACGATAAGATAGTTCGCCGTAAAGGTAGAATCTATGTTATTAACAAATTAAAGCCTAAACATAAGCAGAGGCAGGGTTAATATGGCAAGAATATCAGGTGTAACTATTCCTGCTGAAAAGCAAGTTCAAATATCACTTACGTACGTCTATGGAATTGGTCCTAAGACAAGTCGTGATGTCTTGGAACAAGCAAAGGTAGAGCCTACCATCCGAGTAAAAAATCTTACCGATGCGGAAATTTCTCGTATCCAAGAAGTTATCAACTCAAATCTTACTGTTGAAGGTGAACTTCAACGAATTGTAAGCGGTAACATTAAAAGACTTAAAGACATCAATTCGTACCGAGGTCTTCGTCATAAAATGAGCCTACCTAGTCGTGGTCAACGAACTAAGACAAACGCACGAACCCGGCGTGGTAAAAAAGTAACTGTTGGTGGTACAGCTAAGAAAGTAGCGGCTAAGACGTAAAAATTATGGCAGAAACAACTACAACACCCAAGAAGAAGAAATCAAAGCGAGTTGTTGCACAAGGGCAGGTGCACATCTTTGCTAGTTTTAATAATACAATTATATCGTTTACCGATGCCCAAGGTGGAGCTTTAACCGCTTCAAGTGCCGGTGCCTGCGGTTTTAGAGGTTCTAAAAAAGGTACCGCCTACGCTGCACAAATTGCTTGTGAAAAAGCTGGCGCGAGCGCAAAGCAACAGTACGGTTTTTCTCGTGCTGATGTGTATATTAAAGGCGTCGGCCTCGGCCGCGAGTCTGCGGTACGAACACTAAATACTCTTGGTATTTCAGTCGATAGTATCCGCGACGTAACTGGAATTGCCCACGGTGGCGTACGACCTAAGAAAGCTCGAAGGATTTAAATTATGGCACGAGATACTCAATCAATCGTTAAAATGAGCCGACGTGAAGGCTATGCTCTTCATCCAAAAGCTCACAAAGCACTCGCTAAGCGAACTTCAATGCCTGGTGCATCAGCTAATGCACGCGGTATGCGTAACAAGCCAAGCCAATACAGTCTTCAACTTCGTGAGAAGCAAAAAGTAAAACGATTATACGGTTTACTAGAGAAGCAATTCAGTAATCTAATGGCTGAATCTTCACGAAAACAGGGTCAATCTGGCGAAATACTACTACAACTACTCGAAAGACGTCTCGATAACACGATCTACCGTAGTGGCTTAGCAGTAAGTCGTCGCGCAGCTCGTCAGCTTGTAACGCATGGGCATTTCATGCTTAATGGTCGACGTGTCGATATTCCTTCAATCCGTATAAATCCAGGAGATGAAATTGTTTTGCGTGACGCAAGCAAGAAAAATGAATACTTCAAACGAATAGATGACGTCAGCCCAGCCTCTCCAGACACTGTCCCGGCTTGGATGAAAGTTAACCGTAAAAAATTTGAAATTTCCATATCTGGCATTCCAACTCGTGAAGAGGCAGAACCAGAAATTAATGAGCAACTAATCGTAGAATACTACTCACGCTAGGGAGGCGTCGGAACTAATGTCAAAAATGATTCACACACCAGGACTCGTAAATATCGATGACCACGGAAGTAGTTCAGCTACTTTTGTTATTGAACCACTTCACAGTGGTTATGGCATGACACTAGGAAACTCACTTCGAAGAGTGCTACTTTCTAGTATCGCAGGTGCAGCGATAACCGCATTTAAGATTGAAGGTGCTACACACGAATTCACTACTATTAAAGGGGTTAAAGAAGATGTTGTAGATATCATGCTTAACCTACGGGGTATTCGATTCCGTGTTTTTAGCGACGAACCTCAAACGCTTCGCCTCACTAAAAGCGGTAAGGGTAAAATCGTAGCAAAAGATATTACAACCAATGCAGACGTAGAAATTGCTAACCCATCGCATGTTATTGCAACACTTGATGACGATAAAGCAAAGTTTGTTCTCGACATTATTGTTGAAACAGGACGTGGATATCGCACAATCGAGGAAGGTGCTACCCGTAAACACAGTGATATGATTGCTCTCGATGCAGTATTTAGTCCAGTACTTCGAGTTCGATATAAAGTAGAGAACACTCGTGTTGGTCAAATGACAAACCTTGACCGTCTACTACTAACTGTTGATACTGACGAAACAATCACTCCCCGTGATGCTTTTGAAGAAGCAGCAGCAATTCTCGTAAACCAATACACCGCACTAGCTGGTCAAACGCGTGTAGAAGTAAGTGCACCTGTAATTACTCCTACTGCTGGTGGCTCAACAGATGTTGAAAATGATGATCCAGCTGAGCTTATGACTTCAATCGAAGATTTAAATCTATCTGCACGAACAACGAACGCTTTGATCAATAACGAAATTCATACATTAAAAGATTTATTTAGCCTCAGCGACGCTGAACTACGAGACCTTAAAGGTTTTGGTAGTAAAGCACTCGATGAAGTAAAAGATAAAATGAGCGAGTTGGAGCTGTAAAATGCATCGACACGGTTACCAAGGTCGCAAATTCGGAAGAGAGACAGACCAGCGTCTCGCGCTTATGCGCGGATTAGCTGAATCTCTCGTACGCGACGAATCTATTAAAACAACACTACCAAAAGCCAAGGAGCTTGTTCCGTATATTGAAAAGCTAATTACTAAGGCAAAGAAGGGCGACCTTCACAATCGCCGTCAAGTAATTTCAGGTTTACAAACTATTGAAAGCGCCCATAAGTTAGTGGATGAAATTGCACCAAAACTTACAGGACGCGTCAGTGGACATGTTCGTATTGAAAAATTAGACAATAGGCGGGGTGATAACGCAGAGATGGCACAAGTCAGCTTTGTTGATGACCTCAAGTCTGCGCCTGTTGCAGTTGCGGCAAAAAAGGATGAAGCAAAACCAGAGCCAAAGCCGAAGCCTACAGCCAAGAAGACAGCTGCGACAACCAAGGAGAAGAAATGAAAACACCAACTAATAAAACATTCAGTGCTAAACCAACTGATGTCGTAAGAAAATGGTACGTTATTGATGCCGCCTCAGCACCCATGGGACGACTCGCCACAGAGGCTGCAAGTCTGCTAATCGGAAAGGGTAAGCCTATGTTTACGCACCATGTCGATTGCGGTGATTATGTAATTGTAATCAATGCTAATGATCTTGTAGTGACAGGAAATAAAATGGAAGATAAAAAATACTACCATCACAGTCATTACCCGGGTGGACTAAAAACTGCCAGCCTTAAAGAAAAGATGGCAAAAGATTCAACAACGGTTATCACTAAAGCAATCCGTGGTATGTTACCTGTTAACAAACTCCGACCGGGTCGACTTACACGCCTAAAAGTATACGCTGGCGCAGAGCATAACCATGCTGCACAAATGCCTGAACCATATACTCTAAAATCATCACGCTCTACAGAAAAGGAAGTTAAATAATGACAGACTCTACAACCAAGGTAGCTGCCAAAAAACCAGCAAAAGGATACTTTTACGCACTTGGACGCCGCAAGAGCGTTACTGCTCGTGCACGACTGATGACCGGAAAAGGTTCTATTACTATTAATAGTAAGCCAGCAGACGAATATTTTGCTGGTAGCAAATCACTACTCCATGAACTGCAACGTCCATTCAACATTCTTGAACAAAATAATAAGTTTGACGTGACCGTTATAGTTTCCGGTGGGGGAATGAGCGGTCAAGCTTCAGCTATACGACTAGCAATTGCCAAAGCATTTGTTGTCATGAACGAAGATTACAAAGCAACGCTTAAACGAGCAGATCTACTAGGTCGTGACCCACGAGAGAAGGAACGTAAGAAATTCGGTCTTAAGGGAGCACGTAAGCAACGCCAATTCACAAAAAGATAGTCAGCTTTATATCTTCCCGCATTGCTTCGTCAGAAGTTCCGTTGCGCATTCGCAGTATCATTTATACAGCTCGTTTGCGCGACTCACTTCTTCCTCGCACTTCAGAATGATCTTAAAGCCTTACGCCAGAGGAGGGTTATTATCCTCTCTTTTTGTTTTTACTTCAAGGAACAACCAAACTAGCCTAGTACCTTATCCCTTGGAATAATATAGCTGAATATATTCAGATAGTTCTTGAGGCCTTTAGCTATGGACGGACTAGATCCTCTATACTATTTGCTCATGTATACTTATACGTATATGCCATTCATTATGCCCAATCACTATTGGATAGTACTATTATCGATTGTAGTCATCATTTTGTTTTCTTTGAGTAAGTACAAGCTATTCGCCCTGACTGGATAAATTATTTCTTCAACGATTATCCTCAATGATTACGGTATAGCTCGCGCGATTGTTCACATTATGCTAACAATGCTTACAGTGGCACTTTTTAAAATCGCTATACTTTCATTAAAACAAAAAACCGAGACCGTTCAAATAGACGAATAACCTACTTGCGCTTATCCATAATATAGTTTACTATTTGCAAGTTATGAAATTAACACAAAACAACAGCACATATTGGTTTACCGGACAATCTTGGACGGTTTATTCAGCATAGCTAAATTTTTGAAACATAAAACAATAACCGTCCTCCAGGGCGGTTTTTAAATTTACAGGAGATATAGAAATGGAATTAGAACATTCAGAAGCAGCACAAATACTAAGAGCACACAAAATAGATGTATCCGATGAAGATCCTCGATCCATTACAATAATCGCAGAGCAATTCATGCTAACAGGCAGTGTTGCACTAAACGAAATAAAAATTGACCCAAGCATTCGAACATCTCAAATTGATGAGCAATAACACATTTGGACGCTTTTAGCGTATAATAAGGAGTAACCATGCAAAAACCAGTCATTCTCACAGGCCTACGGGCTAATAATGATTTACACCTCGGAAACTATCTTGGGGCACTATTACCTATTGTCAAAATGCAGCGTGCTCATGCCGGTGACTATGCGATTAATTTGTTCGTGCCAGACCTGCATAGCTTCACAACACCGATCGATCACAGTAAATTATACGAGCAATCGCTCAATAACCTTAGGGTTTTTGTGGCGGCTGGCCTCGAACTGACCAACGAAGACACATTCATTTACCGCCAAAGTTATGTTCCAGCTCATTCAGAACTTACAGTCATCCTTAATAGCTTTGCCTACATGGGTGAACTAAGCCGCATGACACAGTATAAAGAAAAAGGAGATGGTAAAACATCGGTCAGTGTTGGTTTATTTGATTACCCAGTACTGATGGCTGCAGACATACTGTTGTATGGCGCCAAGTACGTACCGGTCGGTGCAGATCAAACACAGCACGTAGAACTTGCTCGTGATATTGCAATTCGCATGAACAATAAATTTGGTGAGCTATTTGAACTACCGGAGGCAGAGAAAGAGCAGATTGCATTTACAGATTCCACTGAGCGACTACGAATTCGCGACCTTCTTAGCCCTGAAAAGAAGATGAGTAAATCAGATGAGTCTGGCAAGGGAGTTATATTCTTGAGCGACACTCCCGATGCGGCAGTGAAGAAGATAATGGGTGCAACAACTGATAGTTTTGGAAGCATCAAATACGATAAAGTTGAGCGTCCGGGCATCAGTAACTTGATGGATATTCTGTCTGCACTAACTAATATTTCTATCAACGACATCAGCACTAAATACCAAGGACAAACACAGTACGGACCACTTAAAACTGACGTAGCCGAAGCAGTCAAAGCATTCCTAACTGACTTCCAGAGTAAACGTAATAGCGTAAATGAAACAGCACTACAGTCTAAATTAGAGTCTTCTGAAAAGGCCATGAATATTGTGGCCAACCAAACTTTACTAAAAGTACAAAAAGCAGTCGGACTACGTACGTAAATGTTACACCTTGAAGTTAATGATAGCAGCCGTCTTGATGTATTTGTGGCATCTCAAATAGAAGACGCGAGTAGATCATTCGTAAGCACCCTCTGCGATCAAGGTAAGGTGAGCATTAATGGAACCGTAGTCTATAAAACTTCTTCGAAAGTACACAGTGGAGATGTCGTTCGTGTTGATTACGAAGCCTCAACCGCACTAGACGTGCCTGATATTGATCTTGAAATAGTATATGAAGACGACGACTGCTTAGTAGTTATTAAGCCAGCAGGAGTTTTGACACATTCTAAAGGTGCCTTTAATCCAGAGGCTACTGTTTCCACATTCATACGACCTAAGACAGAGGGCATGAATGATAATCGAGGTGGTATCGTACACCGTCTCGACCGAGTTACATCAGGGTTACTCATCTGTGCAAAAAACGAATCAGCACTGAAGTGGCTACAAGAGCAGTTCTCAGAACGGAATGTCGAAAAGGTATATATGGCTGTAGTAAGCGGCATTCCTGAACGACCTGAAGCCATAATCGATATGCCAATTGAGCGTAACCCAAAAAAGCCACAAACCTTTCGTGTGGGGCCAAATGGCAAAAAAGCAAAAACACAGTATAAAACAATTGAATCTAATGAAAAGTACAGTCTTATTGAGTTAAAACCTACTACAGGACGAACACACCAACTTCGTGTGCACATGTCAGAAATTGGACATCCAATTGTTGGAGATGTTCTGTATGGAGGTGAAGCCGCAAGTCGTACCTTCTTGCATGCACTTTCACTTGAATTAACCCTCCCAAACAAAGTTCATAAAAAATTTACAGCACCCCTGCCAGTAGAATTTAACACTATGCTATCCTGATCTTATGGATTTACTACTACACTCATCGACCAAAAAAGCGGTCAATGATTATATTTCATATCCGTCTCATGCACTTCTTTTACTAGGTCCACTAGGGAGCGGGAAGGGTACGCTCGCAACACATATTGCATCGAAAATACTCGACATTACGACAGAAAAATCACATGATCATCCATATATCATGAAAGTTACTGATGATACTAAAGGCATATCTATTGAAACGATTCGTTCAGTTCAGACTTTCTTGCAACTAAAAACACCCGGACGTAATGCTATTCGTCGTGCCCTAATTATTGAACACGGCGAATCAATGAGCATAGAAGCCCAGAACGCTTTTTTAAAAATTCTTGAAGAACCACCAAATGACACTATAATCATAATCACTTCACTAAGTACAGACTCTTTACTGCCAACAATAAAATCACGTGCACAACAGATAAAAGTACTCCCCGTTTCATTAACACAATCAGTAGACTTTTTTGGCGATACTTACAGCGAGGCTCAAATCAGAAAAGCATACTTTACAAGCGACGGATACATCGGGTTAACAAAAGCCTTACTCGATCAAGATGCCACCCATCCACTTGTCGAACAAATTGCTATTGCCAAATCACTGTTAGCATCTACAACTTACGAACGGCTTATAAAAGTGGACGAACTTACAAAACAAAAAAATAGTAGGACACTACTACAAGCTTTCGAACGGATTTGCCATGCGTCACTTAATCAGGCTCTGCAATCAAATAATACAACTGCAAAACAATGGACTAATCGATTAAAATTAGTTGTTAGCGCACAGTCGAAATTGCGACATAACCCACAATCTAAACTGTTACTCACCGACCTTATGCTAAACCTATAAGTGTCAGACTACATACTTAGAATGCAGCTATCTAAGTACGCGCGTGCCCACTTTCCACTAAACAATAGTACTATCCGCTGCGTAACTATACTGGTATAATTAAATGCGATGTTTGAAATAGCCTTAGTACTCGGTTTTGGAATATTAGCTCTTCGTGGAGCAAATAGAATTGACGAGGACGAATTATCGGTACTTCCAAGAAAAATTAGCGACAAAGTTGGTAAACTTTGGGATGTAGCACATCAAGGCATGCGTGAAAATAGATTCTTGCGAGCCGAAAAAGCACTGCTTACTATTTTAAAAATAGATCAACGAAATGCTGCAGCGTACAACCGCCTTGGAATCCTTTATGCCAAACAAAAAGAATACAAAGACGCAATCGATTGTTTCGAGATTGCTAGCAGTATAGAATCGACCCCCTCAAGCCTCCATAACCTTGGGCTTATTTATTACGAAACTGAAAATTATGAGAAGGCTGCAATTGCGTTCGAACAAGCACTAAAACTTGAAGATGAGCTTGCTGCACGCCATATAGCCTATGCGAAAGTTCAAGAGCAGCTTGGCAACGATAAACTTATGATCCAGGAATTGGAACGAGCTGCAGAACTGGAGCCAAACAAGGAAACGTATCAGCTTTTACATAAAGCATACCTCGATAAAGAAATGCAGCTCGAAGCTGACCAAGTCGAACAAAAACTTAAAAAACTCATTGTTCCAGCCGGACGTCCTAAAAAAGTAGTCCGCCCGCGTAGAGTTGTTATTTAACCCCTGTTCTGATACACTTAAAAACGAGTAAAATCTATATTTTCTTGTTGTTAAAAGGGAAAAGAGCAGCGGGCTCGCCCTTTAGGGTCGGCTTAGCCGACAAGCGATGAGAAAAACCGCAGGTTTGTCTCATTAAGCCGCCTTAGCTCAGTTGGTTAGAGCACCTGTTTTGTAAACAGGGGGTCGTCGGTTCGAATCCGACAGGCGGCTCCAAATTAAATATGCACATTCACAACAGCACTATACTCTGTTAATATAAGCCTATGCTAACTAAAGCTAAAGGTGACTTAGCCGTAGCTTACGCAATTCACTATTACACAGTAAACGATTATGAAGTTTGTCTACCTATTGGAGACAAACGTCCATATGATCTCATTATTGAAAAAAATAGTGAACTCAAACGAGTACAAGTCAAATACGCCGGGTATTATAAAAGTGTAAATCAGTATAAAGTTGCGCTCAGAATTACTGGTGGTAACCAATCCTGGAATACTGCAAAAAAATATCTTGATAATGATTTTGATGAGTTGTTTATCTACACAGGAAGTAATCGTATGTTCTTGATACCTTGGGGTGAAGTAACGGCTCGTAATGAACTGAACATTGAGAATAGTAAGTATAGTTGTTATGAAGTGCGGATAAATCCGCAGGGTTAGTGAAGCGGTCAAACACAAGAGACTGTAAATCTCTCGGCTTATGCCTTCGTAGGTTCGAATCCTACACCCTGCACCAATTAAAAAGCCCTAGCTTGACTAGGGTATTTTAATTGGTCTTTATGTTGAGAGCCGTAGCTCGATGTACAGTTTTGGTGGAACAAAGCTCTCACATAAGATTTCATCGCTAAAGCCTAGTGGATAGAGAGCGAAGCTAACCATCCTGTATCCTACATAATTCATATATACTATTTTTGTTATAATGATATTAATCCACCAAAACAAATTTTTTAAGCTGTTTTGATAGTAAGCTTCTGTTAACTTCGCCCTGATACGTTTTTACGATAATCCATGTTCCATAACCAATAAGCATAAATACCTCACCGAGCAGCGAAAGATGGTACCACCCTATTGAAGGAGATGATCCAAACGTAATGAAACCGCCAACGATTATGCAAACAAATCCGAATAATCGTAATAACCGCCATTCTAACTGTTGCTGATTACGTCTCGTTTTGCTAAGAAGCGTATCAATAACAACCGTTATAGCCATGCATCCACCAGCAAGAAAAACACCAAAAAAATGTATTCTGTACGGCCACGGTTTCCAGCTAATTGGCATTAATGCTACTAGATAAAAACCAATTATTGTGAGTGTCAAAAGCCCAATGATAGGACGAGATCGCTTCAGTGTTCTTTTGAGGTAATTTCGCCAACGCCATAACGAATATGCAGCAAAAAACATTGTTCCGGCAAAATATGGTGCTGTACGAACGTCATTTCCAAACTCACTGAATGGCGTAGACCAGGATATAAGTTCGGGCATAATGGCAAAGCAGATTGAAAGCCCTATGAGTATCGTCAAAATAAAAATAATCCCCCAAAAACGCCCGTGTAAGCTACGAAAGAATCTAAAAATAAGTATTTTATCTAATAGAACCGTAACTTTGTGGCTATGAAACCTAAATTGAAATTTATTTTTATTTCTATTTTTTTTAGTCATTATTACACTTAGTATACCATTAGCATGATTCTTGGTACATTACCTAAAAAAGTTGTTTATAACACTTTGTAATCTTATGCGTAATTCTGCAATAATTACATAGATGTCATATGAGCTAAGAGAGAAGTGCGCTGTTGCGGGAGTGGTTACGAGTGACGATGAAGTCCACGCTTCTGCATATCTTTACGAGGAGTTATTCGCACTTCAACATAGAGGCGCTGAAGCGTCTGGTATGGTGAGCGATCCCGAAGGTAGCAACCTACAATACCGTAGAGCGAATGGTCTAGTGCGAGATGTATATAACGAAGAACACATGCAAAATCTTGTCGGTAGTATTGCAATTGGACATAACCGATATTCAACAAATGGTGCACGCTATGGACACTTTCAACCCTATATCGACAAGCCGATCGGTCTAGCATTTGCGCACAACGGTAATCTTCCGGTTACAAAAAAGCTGGAAGCAAATTTGCAAAGACATAACATAAGAACTGAGCACTATAACGATTCCGAAATGATGGGAATGGCAATAGCTCAAAATATACGTGATGGCCATAACCTTGTTGATGCAGTGGAAGCAGCTTACCCACTTTTTCAAGGCGCGTTTTCCTGCGTAGCAATGCACGATGGGGTAATGGTTGCATTTCGTGATTCAAAAGGGATACGCCCGCTCGCTCTGGGAAAGTTCGACGGCAACTTTACCGTAGCTTCCGAAACATGCGGCCTAGACATAATTGGGGCTAGCTACACAAGAGAAGTTGAGCCGGGCGAGATGGTCATAATCACAGAGAATGGTTTTGAATCACGTACTATTGAAGATTCCGGGGAGTCAAAGCTGGATATGTTTGAATACGTCTATTTTGCTCGTCATGATAGTATGCTATACAATCAACGAGTCAACGAGGTAAGACGTCGTTTTGGAGAAAAGCTCGCAATCGCTCATCCTCCAAAATCTGACGATATAGACAACATACTTGTCGTTCCGGTACCTGACACCTCTGTCCCTGCAGCTGAAGGCTATGCTGATGCTCTCGGCCTAAGACACGGCCAAGCAATTATAAAAAACCGCTATATCGGTCGTACTTTCATGGCAAACTCTCAGAAAAAACGCAAGCAGCAACTCCGCCGTAAGCACAATATGATTCCCGAAATTATTGAAGGCAAAGATCTTATTCTCATCGATGACTCAATAGTACGAGGCAACACCATGCCAATTATAGTAGAGCTTGCTCACGAGCTAGGCGCCAAAACTGTAACTGTACTCATAGCATCACCACCGGTTCGTTTCCCGGATTTCTATGGTATTGACACGCCAGAACAGTCTAAACTAATGGCTGCGGTTAAGAATCGTGAGCAAATGCGACGTAAAATTAATGCTGATCACCTTGGCTTCTTAACAGTAAGTCAAATGGTTGATGCTACAGGAATCTCTAGTGACCAATTTAATTTATCAAGCTTTACCGGAGATTATCCTATACCAATCGGTAAAGAAAATCGAAAGAAACTCTTTATGCCAAAAAGCATGGAAGATGCAGAATAATATTAAGCCTCCCAAAAAGAGTTCTTATCTGTTAAAATAGGTCGGTTACGCCGTCGTAGCTCAGTGGTAGAGCACTTCCATGGTAAGGAAGGGGTCTCGGGTTCAAATCCCGACGACGGCTCCACGTCGTGATTAATCTCAACCCTGCATAAAATTTAGCGAACCAGTAGCTAAATTTTGGCAGGGTCTTTAATTTTCACTCCTTTCTCCAAAAAGAATCCTCTCTTTTTGGAGTACAGCTCCATTTCCCCTAAAAATCTAAAGATTTTTGGGGACCCCCTATTCAGTAATTGCTTGTTCCTCCTCCCCAAAAATGCAAGCATTTCTGGGGGCCCTTTTATTTGCTATGGTGAAAATATACCAAAACTACGTACTTTTCAGTAATGTCATAAATTGACATATTTTGTTTATATGTTAATATAATTTATATGAGAGAAATTCCTCGAATTCCTAATTTCACCGAAC
>CAYMTU010000027.1:0-12271 GCA_964393455.1 uncultured Candidatus Saccharibacteria bacterium | reverse complement strand
GGTGCAAGCTTATCCATAATTTCTTCAGGTGAGCTGAACGGTCCCTCAATGGGCTCACCAATGTGAATGTATGCGTGTCGAGAATTTCTAAAATCATACAATTCATTGCGTATACCATCTAACATTTTCGGCAGCGTACGACTACTAGGTTTCTTGGTACCGACTACATTTCCCACCGGAAGAATTATCACGTTAGGATTCGCTGAAGTCATACAAGCAATTTCTCCTATGCCACGTCTAAGCTCTTGAACTCGATGCGGTTCGTGTCTATTGCGAGTTTGCTCGGGGTATATACCCATGCTTTGACCATTATCCATTCTCTCTCTAGAAACATTGAGTAGACCACTTTTTGAAACTTCTCGTCTTGGGTCATTTCTGTCCTTAAAATCTTTGCCTCGATATGCCGGTATAGCACCCAGCTGTTCTACTGCCCACCGCAACGGCCTATTTTGAAATAAATTTGTTTTAGCTGGAATAAATGTACTACCAATTAACGGTTTAAAGCTCGGCACCTTAAAGGTTAATGAAGATAGTAAAAACTGATCATAGGTATTTAGGTGGTTTGCAGCTAGTATAAGCTGCTTCCCTTCCGCCAACCTATGCTCTAAGTACTGATCAGCATCCTCGCTCCATAAACTAACATTTGACCGAAACACTGCACTAAATGCACCATATCCAAATCGGGTAACCCGTTCATTGACCGGGTTATCTCGATAGTATTCATAGACTTCTGGAATGGTATCAATATTAACGGGTGGTTTTTCAATTTTACTCATACCCTTATGATAGCCTACGTGGTACTAATGAAACTAGCCAAGAAGTCGTTCTTTCGTTTGTGTCAGAAACGCAAGCTTGTCCCTAATACAAATTAGTAATATAGTCATGTTATGCCTAATGTAGTATGTAAAAAATGCGAAACAGTCTTTTATACTAAACCTAATCGAATTATGCGAGGCTGGGGTCTATATTGTTCAAATACATGCAAACATGCTTCTCTAAAAACCGGATCAGAAATGCAATGTTCTAATTGCACAAGAACTATTTACAAGACTTTAACTGATCAGAAAAGATCTCAGAGCAATCAATTTTTTTGCGGAAAATCTTGCCAAGCAAAATGGAGAAATCATCATATAGCTACAGGAAAAGATCACCCAAATTGGAAAAATGGAATTAGTTCATATCGTGATCTCATGAAACGACAAGATGTAGCAAAAATATGTACTAAGTGCTTTACAAATGATAGTAGGATTTTAGCAGTACATCACAAAGACAAAAATAGAAATAATAACGATTTAGAAAACTTAACTTGGCTCTGCCATAATTGTCATTTTCTTGTACATCACTTTAAAAATGAATCGATTGGCTTTCTGAAATAATACATAAATTTTGAACCATGCTGTTGTAAAAAAATATTATAACAGATATACTATTAACGATTTGGTGCCTATAGCTCAGTTGGTTAGAGCGCCGGGTTGTGGTTCCGGAGGTCGTGAGTTCAATTCTCATTAGGCACCCCAAATCATGAAGGTCAGTGAAAGCTGGCCTTTTTGTTTTTAAATCTAACTTATAACAGAACTACTATTATACTTTCAGTAAAAATTCATTTTGGTTTTGTACTATTGTAATTGCCAAGATCGAGAATTGCATCATTAAAAACAGTGCAGAGGCACTATGGATGCACGGTCAAAAGCACTATTACAACGTAACAAAAGGAGAATCTATTAAAACATCAATGAAACGAACGCTCATGGTTGGAGGAGCCGTGGCGACAATAGGCATTGCAAGCCTAGGAAGCGCAGGACTCGTTAGTGCCGCTACTAGTTCTAATGCAGACAATCCAAAGCAAAGCTTGATCGATTCGATAGCGAGTAAGTTCAATCTCAATAAAGACGAGGTTAAAAAAGTCTTCGATGAAAATCATGCCGCCCGCGAAGCAGAACATAAGCAAAAAATGACAGATAGACTTGCCCAGGCCGTTAAAGACGGTGCGTTAACACAGGAGCAAGCTGACAAATTAACTGCTAAGCTGCAGGAGATGCACGATGCTAGAGAAGCAAACCGTGATTCTATGAAAGACAAATCAAAGGAAGAACGCAAAGCAGCTAGACAAGCAGAACGTGATGCTTTCAAGCAATGGCTTCGCGACAACAACATTCCAGAAGAATTTGGGGGGCCAATGGGAATGAAAGGCGAAGGACGAGGTCGTCATGGGGGTATGGGAATGCACCATGATGATAATAGTCAGTCGCATGATCAGTCAACAACTAACTAAAGGAGGTTCGTAATTCAGTACAACCGCCAGCACGCGCTGGCGGTTTTTTTACGTAGTTTTATCTGTTAACTAAAGGTCTTCCCTGTTATACTATAATATAGCGAGCAAAAATTACAGGAGATGATGATGAAAAAAGTACTGAGTAAAGTTAAGCATTTTTTTAAGGAATATAAGCAGTTTGGTTTTGTAATTGTTTCAGTTGTTGTTGCCTTGGCCCTACAAATAGCTGGAAAAAATGATGCCGCAAATATAGTCCTAGTAGCTAGCGCATTTATAAATGTCGTACCACTGGTTTGGGGAATGATTCAGGATATACGAATGGGTACGTATGGCGTGGATATTTTAGCGGCTACGGCCATTATCAGCTCTGTGTTATTCCAAGAATACTGGACAGGTATAATCATCGTCTTTATGCTTACCGGTGGCGAAGCGCTAGAGGATTATGCCGAAAAACGAGCACAAAGTGAACTGACGGCTCTACTAGAACGTGCACCTCAAAAAGCGCATGTGTTACGTGGACGTAAAGAACTTGATGTGCCGGTTGCTGAAGTCGTGGTTGGAGATAAAATCATCATAAAACCTGGTGAAGTAGTACCGGTGGATGCTGTAATTATGGAAGGTATTTCTGACTTTGATGAATCGAGCCTTACTGGAGAGAGTCTGCCAATCAATAAAACGGTTGGTCAAGACCTTCTCAGCGGATCGATCAATATCGATGGAGTTATTACTGCAAAAGCTATCAATAATTCAGAAGACAGCCAGTTTAGTCAGATTATCAAACTGGTTAAATCAGCCCAATCCAGCAAAGCTCCATTTGTGCGCATGGCTGACAGATATGCCGTACCTTTTACCCTCTTAGCGTTTACTATTGCATTGGGTGCCTGGGCACTAAGTGGTGATAGCCTTAGGTTCTTGCAAGTATTAGTAGTTGCAACCCCTTGCCCGCTGATACTTGGGGCACCAATTGCGCTCATTTCAGGAATGAGCCGAGCAGCGAAACATGGAATCATAATCAAAAACGGATCAGCGCTAGAGCAACTATCTTTAGCGAAAACGTTTGGGTTTGATAAAACCGGTACACTGACTGTTGGCTCGCCGACGGTGAAGAAAGTTACAACCTATGGATCATTTAAGCGCGAACAGGTGCTTAGACTAGCAGCAACGCTTGAACAAGGATCGAATCATGTACTCGCCAGCGCAATTGTTAATCTTGCGAATAGCGAAAATATTAAGCTTCCAAAGGCTAAGCATATTCAGGAAATTACTGGAAAAGGACTAAGCGCTCACATGGGCGGTCAAGATATTCTAGTTGGGCGTTTCAGCCTATTGGTCCAGGAAGATGTAGTTTTGCCAAAATCTTTTGATGCAAACAAGATTAATGACACCGCAGCATACGTTGCAATTGATAAGCAGCTTGCTGGTGTTATAACTTTTGAAGATGCCGTGCGACCCGAGACCAAGAAAACATTAGAAAAACTGACAAAGCTTGGTGTTAAGCAGTTCTTGATGGTAACGGGAGATAATAAGACTACAGCTAAGACAATAGCCGCTAAACTTGGTATACAAAATGTCGTAAGCGATGCACTTCCAGGGGATAAGCTCATTGCCATAGAAGACGTTCAGTACAAACCAGTTGGATTTGTTGGAGATGGTGTCAACGACGCCCCCGTATTAACTGCTGCAGATGTTGGCATCGCTTTGGGAGCCAGAGGCTCGACGGCTGCCAGTGAATCGGCAGATGTGGTGATTATGCTCGACAACATTGAACAGGTAGCTGTTGGTGTTGATATTGCTAAACGAACAATGCGCATTGCTAAGCAAGCAATTTGGACAGGAATTATTCTCAGTACAGTATTAATGTTTATATTTGCAACTGGAAAATTTGCGCCAATATATGGAGCTGCAATTCAGGAACTAGTTGATGTAGTGGTTATCTTGTGGGCGCTACGAGCTCATGGTCCATGGACAAAAAAGAAACTGGTTATCGGTACCGTCCGCTAAAGACTAAATACTGCAATTAGTAGCAACGGTATCATAACGTTATCGGTGCCCATTACCCCGATATTTTCAACCGCTGCTGCCATGAAAGGCAGTAAAGCGATTATGTATGGTGCAGTTTGAGTAGGGTTTGACTGGCTAAATAGAGCAAGTATAGTAAACGAAAGAGCAATAAAAGTACCCGTACCAACTATGCTTTTATTATTGCCAAATACTTTGTACTGATTTGATTTGCCATAATTACTTCCAACCAATCCAGCAAAACCGTCAGCAACGCTCATATGCAGAATAGCTACAGCAAATACCCACGGACTCGATGTCAGTGTCGCTGTCAATCCTATGCCAACAGCATACAGTAAATCGCCCCACGTCTTTCTACGAACATCATTTATAGCATGGAAAATATGTAAACGGTGCGATATAAGAACAACTATAAACAAGGCTACGCTAATCAACTGTATTTGTTGAAACGTTAAAAATATCGGCCATAGAGCGACGTAAGATCCAATGACAATATGTAGTGATTTGCGAGCAGTCTCACCACGCAGTTTTTTAGTACGCCATAATACTTCAGATACAAGTAGCAGAATAAAGATTGGTCCGATTGCTTTTACGATTTCTAACAGCGCAGTAGTCATGGTCTAACCTCGTGATGTTTCATAATCGGTGAGTAGAGATGTATTTTTATAAAGTAAGTTTTAATATTCATTGTCTTATTTCTTTGGTAATTTTACACTAACTGTTGTATATGCGCCTTCGATTGAGCTGATTGAAATTGTTCCTCCAGCTTGTTCAGATATTAGCTTATCCATGTATAAGTCTAATCCAAGTCCCTCATAATTGAATTTTAGCGTATCAGTACCACGGCTAAACGGCGCAAAGAGCGTATCAATTTTATCTTTTGGAATTCCAGCACCAGTATCCTGGACTATCAACGCAACATATCGTTTATTCATATCCTTTATGGTGACTTTAATATCACCTCCAGGTTTTGTGAATTTAATAGCATTATCAAGTAGCGAAATAAGGATATACTTAAATCCTTGTGAGTCAACCATTGCATGTGCCTTAGAGTCAATGTCGGTTCGTAGATTAATCTGACTCTGTAATGCAATTGGACGATACGTAGTAAAGACCTCATCAGTTAACGTTTCTAGGTTAACAGGAACTGGATGTTTTTTTATCGTACTGGCCGTTAATTGATCTAGGTAGGCTAACTTAGAAACCGCTTTCTTTAGTGATTTTAGCCCACTCTTAAAATTATCTCCATGTTTTGCGCTTGCTATTTCAGGTGCAATTGAGTCAATCTGGAGCACATCTTTAGAGAGTACAATACTCGCGTCTGAAATAAACTTAGACTGGGCATTGTTGATCTCTTGTTCAAACTCAAACTCTTGGTTTGCTAACGCATATGCATGTTTTTGCTTTTTCATTGCTCCGTATCCAGCTACCAATGAGCCTACAGCGATTATAAAAAAGCTTGATTGTAATACGAACGTAACAATTGAAGCAGAATACTTATCAGCACGAATAAACACAATGTTCGAGATAATAACTACACCAACTACCCCAATTAGTGGCGCGATAAATCGTGGATTCTTAATTATGTTTTTTACATTAAATTGATCTAATTTTTGCACCAGGCTGGTACCTTCATCGGATAATAATTGTGAATTATTAAGCAAATTTTGGCTATCTTCAGATAATTTTGCCATAAGTAGTTTTGCTTTATCGATAAACTTTTGAGGCAGAACTTTTAACGACTCCTGTAGTTCTATAGTTGAGCTCATTGTTGTGATAGGAGTAGAGATATAGTGAGATGTCAGATTTATATAATTTTTTCTATTTTCTTTAGTCTTTTTAAAACGCTTTGCAAGTGATGTCAGCATGAGCTGACTCCTAGCTTGATTATAAGCCTGATAAAAATAGAAGAGCGCAAACACAATAATGAGTGAAATTGTTGTGAAAGGTATCGCTCGTGCGACTGATGGTGGAATAGGCTTTACGGCACGAGCAGATACAGTGATTGCCACACCTAATTTTTCACCTATAAATTGTGGGATACTCGCAATACTTTCGATAGCAGTTCGTCGACGCGGATTCGATTGTGAATCCGTACTAACAATTCCTCCACCCGAATTACTAGTAGCCAGCACTTCTAGTACCTGCGTTTCTGTTGTTGATGTACCGGCAGGATTTGCATTATCATAGGCTTTTGCAGAAAATGAGTAGCTCCCAACGCTATAACCAGACGCCTCTAATTCACAGGTGGCGATATTTTCGCAGGTTTTTTCGACAGAACCATTCTGATTTATTTCAATTTTAGTTATTGAACCGTCAGTATCGGAAGCGCTTACATCAATTTTAAATTTTCCTGGTTCAGTAACTGATTTGTCTGAAACGACCATTGTAATATTAGGCATACTATTACCCACAGGAGGAGCTACCGCAGGGTTAGAAACTGTTACCGTTTTGACATCGCTAACTGTGCTCAAGGAGGGTGATGCATTATCGTAAGCTTTTGATGAGAAATTATAGGTACCCGCTGAATACCCTAGAGCGCTGAGCGTACAATTAGATATATTTATACAAGTTTTTGCTACATCTCCATTTTGTAATATTTCTATCTTGGTTATTGAACCATCACTGTCATTTGCTGATGAATCTACAGAAAATGATGCAGGAGCGGTAACAATAGCATCGGATATCGATGTCAGAACCGTAGGAGCTACATTGGGTGGTATTGTCGTATTAGCGAATACTGCCGAGGTATTGGAGGCTGTGTTATCCGATGGGAAATAATCATCACCATAAATTATGGTAGCCTGCATAGTCAAAGGAGTTTGAGAAGTTGCAGCATAGACTTTCTGTTTCTTTGGAACTTCCTTTGATTGACCGATTACGCTACTCGGTGCCTGCAGTACAACCGAGTAGGGTTTCACCTCTGCCGCAGGATAGCTCTGATTAGTCCAAACAACCTTATTTCCCTGTTGTACGCCACCGTTATCAGCGCTAATGAATGTCATGCCAGCTGGAATCGTAGCTTCAAGGGTGGCAGTTTCTGGGTTCAAAGCATTTGGTATATCACCTCGACCCTCCAAGAAATCTTTGTTGGCCTTATTCTGCACATTTATGGTGTACGTTATGAGTTCGTCATTACTGACTAAAGTTTTATTGGGTGTTACCGTTGTCTTTAAGTCCCTAAAACACTGTTCTTCTGGTTCTTGTTCAACAGGAACGTTAGTGGTTAGATTAGTGCTTATTATATCTGTTTCAGTGGTAAGTTCTGCCTTTGAATAAGCACTTACACTGCTTATGTCACAGTGGTTTTTAACTTTTGTTTTATAACAATACTGGACTGGTTCGGCATCGAGTATTGCACTAATTTGTGGCTTGGAACTATTAGCCCATGGAGAAGTATTTAGGACTTTTGGGTTAACCTCTAATTCTAGATTTTTATACCCATTTGTATCGTTATCTGGGTTATTCGAATTATTGTACCCTGTCGTAATATTTAAATATCCTGTTTCCCTAATATTACCTTGGTCAATTATATTCCCATTCCCATCGGTAATCTTGACATCAAATTTTTCGTAATCGTACATGTTTGATTTTGATAACCGGACTCTATCCCAGTTAAATGCACGTACAACACCATCGCAGTAAAACTTTTTACCGGTAGCGGAAATATCTAGTTTAGTCTTTGAGGTACGACACGGTATAAGACCATTGTCAGGATCGAACGACCAAAGATCGCCATAGTAACCAGCTGCCCACATGCACTGACCATCATACAGATATCCTACCGTAGCGCTGTCACCATCATTAATTTCATGCCAGTATCGAATTCTTCCGCCAGCAAAGTCTTTACATAAGTCTTGCGTATCCCAGTCATAGCAAATAGTTGCTCCTTTAAGTTTCGCTAAATATGGAGAAACTGCATCTAGTGCAGGATAATAAGTGGTATATATGGGAAAATATGACCTATTGCTGCCTTGACTATCTACTATAGTGTTAATATTGGGGCCGAATGTCCACGGTACAGAGAGCCATTGTAAAGGTAAGAACGATGGAGGCGATCTTTCTCCAGTAACATTGGGGAGTGTTAAGCCGGAATCAATATAAAAACAGATCATGGACGGGTCTATGCCATTACCGAATCCCGATAATTTACAAATACCGTGGTCTACATTGCCGGGCTTTTTCCAAATAAAAGTAGCGTATGCTTTAACATTTTCAGTACCAATATCTGTAGTATCAGAAGTTATACCGCCAAATACATGAGACCATCCAGAATTATTCCCTGGACCTACGCACGGCAGTAAAGTTGCGGTATCAAAACAAGTCAAAACATTGCCTCTATCGGATTGTTCCCTCAATGATGGATTACCAGCTTCAAACAGGTCTACATCAACATCGGTTGCAGTATGCCTATACGCAACAATCCAGAATAGTTTCGTTCCACTCATTATAGGAAGATTGAACGTTTGATAGGAGCCACTATGCTTCGAGATGTCATACGTTTGTACTGCAGCATTTGTCGTCGCGGTAAATTCTGGACAAAGCCCGTCTGTCCCTTGCCCATCAATATCCATATCAAAACAAACGACTGTCTGATTCGTCCTGTCTGCATCATTCGCATGTCCATAAAACCTATCACCACGCCGAACAAATCCCGAAACAAGCGCTGGATTAACCGTGCCAGTAGGTGCTGCACTGGTACCCATACTCGTAAAACCACAGTTCTTTTTCAATTTTAGATCAACGCATGCTACTCCATAATTATTGCCCTGCTGTGCTGGTACATACATCCGCCCTTCATTTCCAAATTGGCCATCATCGAGGATAATCTGCATATTCATGGCTGTCCTAATATCTTTTGTCCCTGTTCCTAAATCTGAATTAGCAACCGAAGACATGTAACTCGGATAACCGTCGCACTTAGCGTATGTTTCTAGATCGTAACAATCAATGGTGTATTTAGAAGGGTTCGTCGTAACGTTCACCGCCATCATTACTTGATAAATCTTTTTGTTATATAAGACAGGTGCAGACGGCGTATATCCAGTCCTATCCAAAGCAGTCATATTTACTGGCTCTATAATAGAAGTCTGTACATTTGGCTTTAAAGAATCACTAGTACCAGTGGTAATTTTCAAATACGTAACTTTTGTGTTAGTAGGTAGTACGGCGGGGGGAGTCGGAAAGTCCTGATATGTCAGGTCTTTTTCTGTTTGGCCATTTGTTGGCGTTGCGGATGTCCATTGTCCAGTCCAGCCATCAGGAAGCTCTAAGCTATCGTCTTGAAACTCTTGACTTTCATCTATTTTTTCATAGATTACTCCATCAATAGGTAAATCTTCGAGTGATTCACTTGGCTTAACGGACTGTTTCCACTCAATAACACTTTCTTGACCGGCAACATCTGCCACTACGTTATCAGTTTTAATAATATGGTTATCTGGTTCAAATTCAGCAGTATTTGCTACTGCATTAGTTGTTGATTTTCCGCGCTGCACTATTTGGTACCCAATAACAATAAGGAGCAGTAAAAAAACCAAAACCACTGCAGCTAGTATATACCTATTACTCTTAAGGTATTTTTGTACTTTACGAAATTTTGATTGTTCTAATGCACCTAGATCATTACGACTATCATTCATAGGCCACTACCCGGGCCGTTAATAGCGTCTACGTAATTTGGAAATCCATCGCAATCAGTATCATCATCACTTAAGTTACCATTGTTAGCACCATTATTAACGAGGGTTTTACCATGAAACTGCAGACAGCCTAACCCTCTGCCAGTATCTTCGCTGCTATTAGGTATCCCATCACCATCAAAGTTAGTTGCCGTGAGTGTTCTACCATTACGTTCTTCGTTGCCTGTATCAATTCTAAATGGCATACGATACATGTTTGTAAATCTTTTACCAATATTCAATTGACCGATTTCGCTATAATGAAGGTTATCGTTACTTCTCCGCTGATCTCCAATCTCCATAGTGTCTACCCAAGAAAATTCATCTGCTACCTTTTGAATTGAATCACGGACCAGATTTAAGCGCTTTAAATAATCTGGGTGTACATCGTTTATTGCAGGAAAGGCAAGTTGATCTATTCTAAATTCAATGCTTGGTTCAAGTTTTTTAGCCCACGGTATTCCGCAGTAGGCACCTTCAACAGGATAAGAATGGTCCACACACCATTGATATCCAATTTTCGCTGCAACAAAATGGGCATCGGGGTGCATCTGAAAATCACTTCTTGCTTTTGTGACTAAATTTCTGAAATTTGATTCATAGGCATCTGCAAAAGACTGCTGAAGCGTATCGGTACCACCCTGCGTCCAGAAGAAACCGTCTACAGAATATTTTGCATTTAGGCCGCTTGGACTTTTTATGTACGTCGTCAATTTTTCAAATTCACTTTTAAGCTTAGCGTAGCTTTTCATTTTTGCATCGCTAGGACTAACCGATTCGGTATTCCAGTCGAAAGGCACCACGGTACTATTTGTTTGTGCAAGTGCTTGGAACCCATAGCTTACCTTAAGTATAATGACTTTTCGTTTACCTTTATCGTACAACGACCTGCCAATACCAAACTCCGGTCCTACAACCTCATTAAATCCATCCAAACCGTTTCGTGTCTGACCATTCATTAATGTCTTCATTCTCAAACTACCATTATTTCCTACTGCATTTCCTCCAGACTGAACCCACCCAGCTGGATTTATGCCCGCTTGAAATTGAATAAAAGTCAGAAAATCGTCAGTTGGCCCCACACCGTCTGCTCCTGCCCACCAAAACTTTGTGGCACTATCGGCATCAGGATAGTACCTTTTATAGAATCCTGTGGAATCATCAGGCAAACCGCGCGCATCTTGCGTGTCAGTTTCAGGAAAGTATACATTCCTTATTGTGTTAGACCCCTCAGCCTGAGACTGACCTGCAATAATATAGATAGAGTACACGTCATCTGGAGAATCTGCTGTTGTAGGTGAATCCATATACAGCAGGAAAAGAGTGACAGGCATTGCAAGAATAATAAATATACTTAAAAATACCCTATAACGATAGACATACCCAATGAGGTCAGTATTTTTAGCCATTGCATTTATTATACTGCTTATGACTACTTCTTAACAGTTTAAATTAAGACATTGACCGACATAATATTATGTCGGTCAATGTGTCGTATTCAATTTATTTCGATTGGCCGACTGCGTTGGTATTAAAATTAACACCTTCAGTGTACACATTCCAGGCAGCTTCTTGCTCTGGTGTTAGTTTTTGTGCTTTGCTGACCCAGTCCTTAACAACTGATTCTTTTATAGAAACTTTTTGTCCGAGGTTCAAAAATGGCGATCCTGCTTGAATCGTAATATTAGTTTCAGCAGCAATAATCTCAGCCTTGCTTAAGCTAACTTTATTGTTAACTCCGTATGTTTGAATGGCTTTTCGAGCCATTTGGCTGTACGTGTCGTTTGTTTGTGCTACATAGTCATACGTTTTTTCTTTTGTAGTAGTATTTGTGGTCGGCTGGTTAGAGCTTTGAGCAGATGCTGTTCGCGGTAGTATGGTAGCTACTCCGACCATTACTGTCACAGCTAATGCAGTAGTTACACTTAAGGTTAGTAATTTTTTCATGAAACCTCCTCGGTTGCCCCACCCGTTACGTTACTTATAGTGCTTATAGTATAACAATGCTTTTGTTAAAATCATCAAGTTTATGTCATAACCACAACAATTATATACACTGTGGCACACGGGTCGGGGTGAAAGGACAGCGCACGACTGCACCCATGCTCGAAGCAAGCTTCTGCGCGTGGTCTTGCCGACCGAACCTTCGACCTTCAAACTTTGCTTCGCAAATATTATGGTCGAAGGTGAGTGTACTTGAACCATGGACAAATAAAACAGACCTCCGAAGAGGTCTGTTTTATTTGGTCGGGGTGAAAGGACTCGAACCTTCGACCTCGCGGTCCCAAACCGCGCGCGC
>CAYMTU010000026.1:0-12591 GCA_964393455.1 uncultured Candidatus Saccharibacteria bacterium | reverse complement strand
ACTCAAACCCCGGACCTCTTCGCTGCCAGCGAAGCGCTCTAATCAACTGAGCTATATCCCCATGTATTTATGAACTGCTTGATTTTACAATAAAGTAGAGACATTTACTAGTGTTAGAGAGTATTTAAAATATAGATAAGTCATCTAGTTCTTTAGGCAAAAATCCTTTGGCATGTTTGAAATCTGCCTCCCATTTATAGTCTTTCCCGTATCCAAGGTCTCCCATGAGTTTTGTAGGAGCATTACGTAGATGAAGTGGAACTGGAAGGTCTGGATGCTGTTTGGCTACTGAAAGTGCTTCATACATGGCATCAGATACTTTACGTGACTTATCGCATTTTGCGAGAACTGTTGCGCAGTGGAATAAGTTGTACCGAGCCTCTGGCATACCTATTTGTGTGACTGCATTAAAAGTACTGACCGCTAAGGTTAATGCTGCTGGAGCGGCTATGCCAATGTCTTCGCTGGCAAATATAACCATTCGTCGGGCAATAAATTTAGCGTCTTCTCCGGCTTGGACCATTCTTGCTAAATAGTATAGCGTCGCATTAACGTCCGAGCCCCGCATGGACTTAATGAAGGCGCTGATAATGTTGTAGTGGCTTTCACCATTTTTATCGTAACCTGGAACTCGACGCTGTGCTGCTGTCGTTACAATTTCTTTAGTAATAGACTTAATGCCTGCTAAATTATGTGCAACTTCCAAATTTCCTAACGCTACTCGTGCATCTCCTCCAGAAAGTTCGGCCAATAGATCAATCGTTGAATCTGGGATGCGTTTTTTTGGAATCCCCATCTTTTTACTGGCACGATGCAGTAGTTCGACCATCTGATTTTTTGTTAAGGGTTCGAGAACTAGCACACGACTACGACTGAGCAGTGGGGTGATAATTTCGAATGAGGGGTTTTCGGTAGTTGCACCAATGAGCGTGATTGTGCCTTTTTCAACGTGGGGCAGAAAAGCATCCTGTTGCGACTTATTAAATCGATGAATTTCGTCTACAAATAGTAGTGTGGGGGTCTGCAGTCGTGCGTTGGCTTCGGCGTGCTCTATGACTCTTCGAACATCCGCTACACCTGAAGTTACTGCACTCAATTCTATCCAGTCGGCGCCAGTTTCTCGGGCAATAATACGAGCAAGCGTTGTTTTGCCTGATCCAGGAGGACCCCATAAAATAAGACTAACCGGTTGTTTTGATTTGATAATTTGGTGCAGGAGTTTCCCGTGAGATACAAGGTGCTCTTGTCCAATGACCTCATCTAATTTTTGTGGTCGTAGTGTTTCTGCAAGTGGAGTACTCATACTCTCTATTGTATAGAGAGTAGTCGACAGTCGCCAGTCGCATGTCATAAGCATGACTTTGTACTAGAGACTCTAAACTAGTGACTAGTGACTACTACGTAGGGTACAATAGTGGTATGTCAAAAAATCCCAAATCTTCAGGTTCATCACAAGTTACCGAAAATCCGCCCTTTATTATCGTTCATAAGGCCCTTTCAATCTCATTAATTGCTTTGATTATATTTATAGTCTCGGGTGTTATGTGGTGGCGGCAGGTATATAACAATCCTCGTCGTGTATTTGAAACAATGCTCAGCAATAACCTGTCTACGCAGGGTGTTACACGAAGCTCAAAATCAGTAAGTGAAGGAACTCCTATTGATAAAACTGAACAAATCAGCTTTGTTCCCAATATTGCTTCACGTACGTTAGTTATAATTGACCAAAAAGCTCCTGACGGTGCAAGCACTAGTATCACGAGTGAAACAATTGGTACGTTATCTGAAGATTACAGTCGATACATAAAAATAAATACCTCTCAAAAAAATGCTGAAGGTAAACCACTCGATTACTCAAAAGTAATAAATATATGGGGGAAATCTGATTCACTTCAAGGAGAACCGCAGAATTTTTCTCAAGCAACACTAGGGCTAATTCCATTTGCGAATCTTAATGAATCTACCAAGAATAAGGTCCTTGAAGTCATGAATAAAACAAATGCTTACGAAGTAGACTATTCAAAAGTCGAACCTAAGGTAGTTGGTAATAAAGCTGCTCTCGTTTTTCCAGTGAAGGTCAACACCGCGGGTTACGTAGAGGCATTAAAAATAGTTGCAAAAGCAACTGGACTCGGAGATACACCTGGACTTGATCCAAAATCATACAAAGATCAACCTCCTATAGAAATCAAAATAATTATTGATAAGCATTCACGGCACATCCTAGAAGTTGATTACGGCCAAGATCAAAAAGAGCAATACAGCGCCTATGGATTAAGCTTACCAATTGAGCTACCAAACAAGACTATTCCCATAAACGAACTGCAACAAAAAGTTCAAGATATTAAGTAGTGCATCTTCTAGCTAAACGCTAAAAGATGTATAGCTAAATGAGTTACAATAAGTATCATGCTAAAAAAAGCTGCCCGTAAAGTTGTTGTCGTAATAAGCTGGTTTCTAGTTCGATTGTACATTCGAAAATACAAACCAATAATTATCGGTGTGACAGGGAGTGTAGGAAAAACAGGTACAAAACGTTCTATAGCGCATATCCTTTCGTCAGAGCGTAGTGTTATGTGGCAAAATGGTAACTACAATGATCTAGTAACTGTTCCTCTTATATTTTTTGGCTTAGAAGCTCCATCATTATTTAACCCGTTTGCATGGATACTTACGTACATTAAAATGGGAATAAGTATCATTTTAGGAAAAGGTGCAGACACGGTTGTGCTCGAGCTGGGTACTGATGGACCTGGACAGATAGCGCAATTTGGTAAATACCTTACGTTGGATATTGCAGTTGTGACAGCAATCAGTCATGAACATATGGCCTTTTTTGGTACATTAGACGCCGTTGCTAATGAAGAATTAGCAGTTCGTACTTACGCTAAAAAAGTGTATATTGCGGATACTATTGTTAAAGATAGATACGTCACAAAAGAACAACTTGAGCAAGGTATATATGAGGTCTATGGATCTGAATCGTCAAGCAAGGTTCGTTTTATGGTTAAATCAGATGATTTACAAATCATTACTTCAAAATTCGAACTAGTTGCAACACCACAAATAATTGGAGCCCATCAATATGCTGCGCTCGCGATAGCTGCTGAGATTGCGGCAACGTTAGGTATATCTAAAGATAGTATAGAATCGGCTATAACTACATTGTCTGGTATGCCAGGGCGAATGAATAAGCTGGAAGGAAAGGATAATTCAATTTTAATCGATGACAGCTATAACGCTAGTCCTGTTGCCGTTCGAGAGGCGCTACAGTACTTCTATACACTACCTCAGAAACGTAAAATAGCGGTGCTTGGAAATATGAATGAAATGGGAGAATTGTCGAAAGAATTGCATTCGAGTCTTGCGTCTTATTGCGACCCCAAAAAGCTTACAATGCTAATTACTATTGGTACGGATATTAACAAGTATTTACCACCATTATTAGAAAACACCGGCATGAAAGTGATTACGATGGATAATCCATACGAAATAGGAGAATTTTTGGGTAATATGAATCTTACGAACACGGCAATACTATTTAAGGGTTCGCAAAACGGTGTTTTTCTAGAAGAATCGATAAAACCAATTCTATCGAACCGTAACGATCATAAATTTTTAGTTCGACAGAGTAATGAGTGGATGAAGAAAAAAGAATCTCAGTTTGGGAGACATCCAGTATGAATATTCTTGTAATTGGCGGCGGTACTTCATCTGAGCGTCCAGTATCGCTTCGATCCGCACAAGCAGTGTACGATGCTCTTGAGACCAACAGCTTAAACATAGTTGATATCTATGACTGGGATGGTACAGAAGAGTGGTTAAATCGTGAAGTTAAGAAATATGATGTAGTTTTTCCGGTGCTTCATGGAGAAGGTGGAGAGGATGGCAAAATTCAACGTATATTAGAACGTAATAAGGTTGCATTTGTCGGAACCGACAGCCTACGTTCTGCCGAATGTATTAATAAAACTGCAACAAAGAATATTCTTCGTAAGCATGGAATTCGAGTACCCAAAGGACAAGTTGTCACGTATCAGCAATATATTGCCCACGATTTATATAATAAGGCACATGTACTAAAGCCGGTTATTGGCGGTTCAAGTATTGATACGTTCATATTTCCAGAATTAAGAAGTAGAGTAGATGCTGATATTAAAAAAGCATTTGACGTGCATCATACACTATTGGTAGAGGAATACATTACTGGAATTGAAATCACCGTTCCCATACTGGTTGATAAAAAACTACCCATTATTGAAATAATACCGCCTAAAAACGCCACGTTTGATTACGCAAATAAGTACAACGGCAAAACGCAAGAACTATGTCCGGCTGTACATCTTTCAAAAGATCAGCAAAACGAAGCTTACGACATTGCAAAAAGCGTACATTCAGTTATGGGTTGCAGGCATCTCTCTCGCACCGATATGATTGTTCAGAACAACGAGATTGTAGTACTAGAAATCAACACTATGCCAGGATTTACCTCGCAAAGTCTTTTTCCTCGAGCTGCAGCTGTTTTTGGATTTAATATGCAAGATCTAACCATGTACTTAGTGCAGTTAGCTTATGAGAGTTCTAATGAGTAATAGATCTGATTTTATATCGTACAAGGTTTCCTTTGACGGTAAACTTGTAGATTTTACCGATGCAAATGTGCATATTGCAAGCTCGTCTGTACTGTACGGCCTGAGTGTGTATAGCGTTTTTCCTGTTTCTGTAACTAAAGAAGGATTGGCCATCTTTCGTCTAAAAGAACATTTCAAACGACTCGTAGACTCAGCACATATTATTGGAATTGATAGTTTTATACAAGAATGGGATTTTAACCGTTTTAACAAAGCGGTTCAAGAATTGGTTGTAGAAAATAGTATCAGTAATGATATCTTTGTGCGAGCCACCGTCCATGTCACTGAGCTAGTTTCAGGAACTCGCTCTAGGGGTTTGCAGACAAAGTTGAGTATGTTTATATATTCTTCACAGTCCATACTACCCGCCAATGGAGCACGCCTTAAAACAACCCACTGGCGACGTGTTCCAGATATCTCAATTCCAGCACGCGCAAAAGTAAATGGTGCGTACGTGAACTCTGTTCTTGGCAAGCAGGACGCAATTGATAGTGGCTACGATGATTGTATATTTTTAGATAGTAGTGGACATGTTTGTGAACTTTCGGCAGCTAACATATTTTTTGTGCGCAATAGTGTGCTCATTACACCGAGTACTACGAGCGATATCTTGGAAGGTATCAATCGTCGAGCTGTAATTGAATATGCAAAAGGTTTAAATATAGAAGTTCAGGAACGTTCGGTTGACCTTACTGAGTTATACATTGCTGATGAGGTTTTTGCTTGTGGCACTTCTGCTTATTTAACGCCAATTATTGAAATTGATGGGCGTATAATTGCTGACGGTAATTGCGGGCCAATTACAGAAAAGTTATCAAAAATTCACGACGATACTTTGCATGGAAGAATTAATTCATCAAAAAAATACCTAACGTACATTTCAAAGTAGTCTCCGTACAACAATAAGGTATAATAAACAGATATGAAAAGATACAATCCTATTGATATTGAACCAAAATGGCAGCGCATATGGCTAGAGACAAACATTTATACCACGGACCTTGAAAGCAAAAAACCTAAATATGTGGCTATGAGTATGTTCAATTATCCAAGTGGAGCCGGAATACATGTTGGACATGCCATGAACTACACCATAAGTGACGTTAAGGCTCGGTTTAAGCGTCAGCAAGGCTTTGAAAGTTATCATCCAGTTGGCTGGGATTCATTTGGTCTGCCCGCTGAAAACTACGCAATAAAAGCAGGTGTCTCTCCACAAGAGAGTATGGCGCGTATTATTCCGGACTACCACAAGCAGTATCAGGCCATGGGTTGGAGTAACGACTGGGAAAAAGAGATTACTACCAGTACCCCAGAGTACTATAAGTGGACGCAATGGATTTTTGTAAAAATGTACGAGCAGGGGCTGGCGTACCAAGATAGCCGTTGGCAGTGGTGGTGTACAAAGTGTCAGACAGTGCTTGCTAATGAGCAGGTGATTGACGGTAAATGCTGGAGACATGACGGCAAAGATGATCTTACCGTGGAGAAAAAAGAGGTTAAGCAATGGTTCTTCAAGATAACCGAGTATGCTGATGAGTTATTAGAATCGACCGATGGTTTAGACTGGACAGAGAGCGTGAAGCTAGCTCAGAAAAACTGGATTGGTAAATCTGAAGGTTCTGAGGTCACCTTTGATGTTACAGATAGCGATCATAAAATTACAGTATTCACGACTCGTGCCGATACGTTGTACGGTGCTACATTCATGGTTCTGGCTCCCGATCACGAACTCGTAAAAGAAATTGCAGATAAAACTGTAATGAGTGAGGTCGACGAGTATATTAAAGCTACGGCTAAGAAAACAGAAGTAGAACGACAGGCAAGTAAAGACAAAACAGGAGTCTTTCTGGGTATTTATGCAATTAACCCGATTAATAATCAAGAAATCCCAATCTACATTGCTGACTATGTACTATCCGGGTATGGCACCGGAGCAATTATGGCAGTACCGGCACACGATGAACGTGATGAGGAATTTGCTCAGAAATTCAATTTACCAATCACGCAAGTTATTGACGAGCACGACAATTTAATAAATTCGGATGACTATGACGGCTTAAGTATTTCAGATGCCAAGAAAAAGATTGTAGCCGATCTAGCAAGCCATAATCGAGCGCAGGTAAAAGTATACTATCGCATGCGCGATTGGAGTATTTCTCGTCAACGTTATTGGGGCGCGCCCATTCCAGTAGTAAACTGCCCAAAATGTGGACCGGTGGTACTATCCGAAAAAGATCTTCCTGTTGTGCTGCCCGAGCTGACCGACTTTGCGCCAAGCGGTGATGGTCGAAGTGCGTTAGCACGTGCAAGCGATTGGCTTCATACTGATTGTCCAGAATGTGGATGCAGTGCAGAACGTGAAACTGATACTATGGATACCTATGTTTGTAGTAGCTGGTACATGTTCCGCTATCTAGACCCACATAATCAATCTACTATTTTTGACTCATCTGTTGCTAATAAATGGATGCCCATAGATTTTTATAATGGTGGAGATCACGCAACCGCACACCTCCTCTATGCACGATTCATTACCAGATTCTTCAATAAAATTGGGTTGTGCACTGAAACAGAACCATTTAAGCAAATGCTTTTCAATGGTAAGGTGACAGCTAATGATGGAAGTGCCTTTTCTAAGACGTTAGGCAATGGCCCTGACCCACTCGAGATTATAAGTTCTGGATACGGTGCCGATGCCTTGCGCACCTATCTAATGTTTGCGGCACCTCTAGAAATGGGAGCACGATGGGACGCTCAAGGAGTTCCTGGTACACATCGATTTTTATCTCGATTGTGGAATATCTCGCAAGAATACCAACATAACAAAGCAGTAGAATTATCAGATGATGATGCTACTAAATTACTGCAAATCACCCACAAGTTAATAAAAAAAGTTACTGATGATATCGAAGCAAATCGCTATAACACTGCAATTGCAGCATGTATGGAAGCGTTGAATGGGCTATATTTACTTAAAACTAGCATTCCATTTGGTCCACACGATACCTGGAGACAATCTCTTGAAACATTAACCATGTGTGTTGCGCCATTTGCCCCGCATATAGCAGAAGAGCTTTGGCAGCAATTCGGACACAGCGATTCTATTCATAAAGATCACTGGCCTGTACTCGAGGAGAAATATCTCGTTGGAGATACTATGACTATTGTGGTGCAGGTGAACGGGAAGGTCCGTGCTGAAATGCAGGTTAAGGTGGATTCTACTGAAGAACAAATTGTAGCCTTAGCTAAGTCCGAGCCTAATGTAGCAGTATACCTATTGAATAATGCACTTAAACGTTCAATTTACATTACTAATAAATTAGTAAACTTCGTTATCTAGTCGGAAAGATCGAGACGAGATAAGTAAGGCTCACCACAAACAAGCGTTTCTCCGGTTGTGGAAAAATCTTCCAATGCTTGATCGTAAGCATTCGTTCCTTCTAGGTCGGCATATGCACCCCATACTTCAGTAGCCGCTTGACCTGCCGAAAGATTATCGCCAAGTTGCCCAGGAGTAATCATTTCACAATCTTCTTTTGACGTGTGTGACGCTTCGTAAGATGCGCCAGCTACGACTAGCCCTGCACTTAGCATTATTGCCGCAACGGCTGTTTTACCCGCACGTTTATTAATCCTGGGGTTTTCGGTTCGAGGTACATTGTCCGTGTCGATGGTATTCACAATAGATCGAAGACCTTTACCAAGCCAAATTAATGTCTTGTCTTTGGCCTCAACAATGCGTTCTTTATTACGTTGTCTTCGTTCCATATTGATTTTTTCATCATACGATAGAATTCTGACAGTAACTTCTGGAACTTTTCCGATTGGTTTACGTGGTGTATTCATAATCGTAGCATTGTATACTATTAATGCTTAAATGTCAATAGAAACTAGATTTTTGATTACTGTTGAGTAAAAGTAAAAAAAGCGTTATAATTGGTATAATTCAATAAATAATTACAAACAGGAGCACTGTTTAAATATGGGAAAACCAAAGAAGCGAACAAGTCCACGTCGGACCGGAACACGTCGTAGCCATCTTGTGCTTACGCTTGCGCGAAAAGTAAATGGCAAATCACCAGTGAAAATTTATACTACTAAGCGCGAAAGTGCCAAAACACTCAGCAAATAGCCAGTAATCTGCGCTATACTGGTAGTGTCTACCTAAAAGATCAGGATAATTAACAAATATGGCTTCTAACCGTCATCTCGGCCGAATATTGGCACTCCAAACTCTTTACGAATACGATTTTCGTCGTGATTGTAATGATTTGAATTTAGATCTTGATGAAGTGTTGCAGCGTAATATTGCTCGTTATAAAGAAACAGTAGATGACCATGAATTCGTTAAAGAACTTGTCATTGGTGTAACGAATTCCGCTGAACAGCTCGATGACATTTTGCAGCCTATAGCGCCAGAGTGGCCAATCGCACAAATTGCTCGTATGGATAGGCTAGTACTCCGGATGAGTTTGTACGAACTCTTATCGCCAACTGACGTCCCACCAAAAGTCGTAATTAATGAAGCAGTCGAATTATCGAAAGCTTTTGGCGGAGAAAATAGCTCGAAATTCATAAACGGCGTGCTTGGTACCATTCTTCGTAAGTATGAAGACAAGACATTAGAAATCCCAAAAAACCTCCTGTTCAAGAAGAAAGAAGTTGAGAAATGAAAAGACCACAGCCATTTGAAGGATTCAAGAAATTCGTAAATAAAAGAAGACCAGCCATTAGTGAGGTAGTACGAGAGCCTACCGCTGGTGGAATTGTGTTTCGAAGAAACGCAAAAAAGGAAATTGAAATACTGTTGATACAGGATGCGAAAGATCGATGGACCATTCCAAAGGGTCATATCGAGGAAGGAGAATCTTCAAAGCAGACTGCAGAACGCGAAATAGGCGAAGAAACAGGTCTCGAAAAGATGACGGTACTTAATTGGTTAGGAAAAATAAATTTTCGTTACCGCAGAACAACAAGTTTGGTGCTGATGACTACAGAAATATACCTTGTACAAGCGCTCGGAGACACCGATAGTCTTAAGCCAGAAGATTGGATGAACGGCATAAAATGGTTCCCTGCGAGCGAAGCGCTAGAGAAAATTGAGTATGAAGATATTGGCAAATTAATACTACTTGGCTTAAAAAAGATTCGAGCAGGAAAGTTAGGGCTTTAACTATGCAAGATTTCAGTGCTTACAAGACTTTTGCTTCTGAAACTTTAGGCGTAACCTACAATGATATTGAACTACTCGTTCGTGCGTTTACGCACCGTTCGTACGTTAACGAGCACCGAAAAACTGCTAGTGAGCATAACGAACGACTAGAATTTCTTGGCGATGCCGTGCTCGAACTGGTTGTCACTAACTTTTTATATAGCAGCTTTAGCGATCCAGAAGGAGTACTAACTAACTGGAGAAGCTCACTGGTTCGCACCGAGAGTATTAGCGCTGCAGCGGCGCGTAATAACTTTGAACCGCTACTTCGTCTGAGCCGTGGTGAGCGTCGGGGTACCGATCGTGCACGCGCTCAAATATTGGCAAATTGTTACGAAGCAGTTATTGGTTCGCTCTATCTTGATCAAGGCTACGAAGCTGCTTCCGATTTTATCCATAAAAGCCTCATTAGTACGTTTCAGGAAATTCTTGATACTGGATCATGGATGGATCCTAAATCTCACTTCCAGGAAGCCGCACAAAGTAAGGAAGGCGCCACTCCAGTCTATAAAGTTTTAAGCGAGGAAGGTCCTGACCATGACAAAATTTTCACCGTTGGTGTGTTTGTGAACGGTAAGCAAAAAGGCGAAGGAACGGGGCCAAGTAAGCAGGCGGGGCAGCAGAAGGCAGCTGAAGCTGCCTTACAAGCCTATAATACTGAAGACAAGTAATAGAAGCGGGTCGTGTAAGGTTGACATCTTCGGTCGTAATCTGTAAAATAGGTAACAGTCTTTACATAAATCTAAGTCAATAGTAATAGTTTTAAACTATTAGAAGAAAGAGAAGAAACTAAATATATGCTCGCTATTCGAATGCAACGAACCGGAAGAAAAGGACACGCAACTTACCGTGTTGTAGTGCAGGATTCACAACGAACACCAACAAGCGGCCGTGTTGTAGCTCAAATCGGACATTACGATCCACATACTAAAACGGTAAAGATCGATAGCGAAAGAGCAGAATTTTACCTTAGCAATGGTGCACAGCCATCAGAGCGCGTTGCTCGACTTATCCAAAAAGAGGGCGTGAAGCTCCCTGAATGGGTAAAACTTAGCGAAAACAAAGAACGAAAAACTCGTCATCCAGAAAAACTACGTCGTGATCAGCCAAAAGAAGAGAAAACTGAAGAAGCACCCGTTGCAAGCGATGAAGTTGCTACTGAAGAAGCTCCAGCAGAAGAGACCGTTGTAGAAGCTCCGGCGACAGAAGAAGAAGTACCTGCTGACGAAAAGCCAGAAGATCCAAAACCTTCGCCAGCAGAAGACGAAAAAGAAGCGTAATAGAAACGTTGATACTTTTTAAAAGCTCCCCATCGTGGGAGCTTTTTTATTGATTCGGCTCTATGCTTATACTCGTCCATTTAGTAGATCAATGAAATTGTTTGCTATAATAAGGGTATTACCATTAACAGGAGTATCAGAGCATGAGTAGTATCGACGAACAGTTTGTAGAATTTATTGTTAAATCATTAGTAGGCAATCCAGACGCTGTCGTTATTGAACGACGAGTTGATGAAAAAGGCGTATTACTTGAACTTACGGTAGATCCAGAAGATTTAGGACGAATCATTGGTAAACGAGGAGCCACTGCACAAAGTCTTAGAACACTGTTGAGAGCGCTTGGAACTAAAAACGATGCACGCTACAATCTTAAGATTGTTGACAATGGACCAGAAGACTATGTTCGTCCACCACGAGCAGAGAATACTCAGGAGCAGTCATCGTCATCTGTCCAACAAAATAATTCATCAACTGATGAGCCTGAACGGGCTACTAGAGATGATGATAACGAAAATGCAGAAGAGATTGTAAGTGAAGTTGCTGAAGAAATATCTGCAGAAAAACAAGAAGAAGATAACGCAAGTGATCTTGCCCGCAAAACACGAGCAGAGTTAGAAGATCTTGACGATCTAGACATCTAAAGTACTTGATTAAAGACGTTATATTAGATAGACTAGGTAACGAGTCTTACAAAAGACCGTTCTTCAAAAACAAAAACGACCGATAATAAGCTCTTGCGAGCCAATGGAAAAAACCATTGGGAGCTTTATGTGACAGACGGAACCCCTACTTAAGTAGTGGGTTCTTTTTGTTTTCTCTTGCTCATTTCATTCGCTCGTTCCATGAGACACCCGCAAGCGGGTTTCTCATCGCCCCGATATAATCGGGGCTGCTCTTCCCGGAAACTGAATGTCTTTTAACGAAGTAAATTCGAATAAAAGACACAATATGATTATATTGGAGGTGACTCCTCCTCCTATCGCGCCCTGATAAATCAGGGGCTGTCCTCCTCCCATAATTGTATTAATATCCGTGAAATAAATTCACAGGATATTAACTATTTGACTATTGGGCGGGAGAGTAGGAATATGGTAAAATATACATCAATGAAGATTCAAATTATCACACTTTTCCCTGAAATGTTTCCAGGTGTCATGGATGTTAGCATGCTATGGAAAGCCCAAGATAAAGGGCATCTTGATATCAGTTACATAAACCTACGAGATTACGGGTTGGGGTCTCGAAAAACGGTCGATGACACACCCTACGGTGGCGGTGATGGGATGCTTTTAAAACCAGAGCCTCTTTTTGCGGCAGTTGAAGTCGCCAGAAAGAACGATCCAGATGCAGTTGTGCTACTCATGACTGCACGTGGTGAACGCTGGGTACAAGCTAGTGCTCAAAAGATGGCAGATGAACAAAAAGGTCTTATCATTATCTGTGGTCGTTACGAGGGGTATGATGAACG
>CAYMTU010000025.1:0-12596 GCA_964393455.1 uncultured Candidatus Saccharibacteria bacterium | reverse complement strand
GAAAAAACCGCCCCAGAGGGCGGCAATTTCCGTTCTTTTCCCAAAATGGTGCCGCGAAGAGGACTTGAACCTCCACGTCCTTGCGGACACTAACTCCTGAAGCTAGCGTGTCTACCAATTTCACCATCGCGGCATTTTTCACTGCATGAATGCAATGTTAATTCATAGTATATATCTTCTAAAGCAGACTATACAATTTATGGTCAATTTTCAATAATTGGTTTATCAGCTTCACGTATCATCCAGTTTTTCACGTTGTTAAATCTATCAGCTCCATTATTCATTATGAGCTGATTAAAGTTAAACAATGGCTCGCGGACAACGTAGAGATACCTTGGCTGATACAGGGCAATTGCTGGAGCATCTTTTGTCCAAGCATCTAAAAATGGACGGTACTTAACGACACGCACACCTGGGTCGCTTCTCGTCCTTCCGCCCTCTAAAGCGCTGTCACTAACTTTTGAAATATACTCAGAAAAATTAAGCCTATTAGGTGAACGAAGATCGGCTTGAGAACTGTGCCAGTAGGCAAATACATCTGGGTCAGGACCCTGTGCAATCCCATACAATAACGCATCGTAGTTATGTACCGTAAGTGCTGATTGTAATTCGTTATCTTTCTGTGGCATAACTTCAACGTCTACACCAATTGCCCTCCATTGCTTCTTAAGCTCATTGGATGCCGTATTGTATACGCTATTACCTTGGGTTGTAAGCGTAAATGTGAGCGGCTTACCATCTTTGTACCTAATGTTACCTTTGCCTATCTTCCAGCCTGCTTCGTCGAGCAGTTTCTCTGCCTGTTGCTGGTTATTAGTTTTTTGAACAAGTGTTTTATCGTAACCAATTTGACTTTTTAGCAATGGGCTGTCGCTTGGAATAACGGGGCGATCAATCACTTTAATTACCTTTTTAGTGTCTATCCCGTAGCTTAATGCTTGTCTTACTTTAGTATCTTTAAATGGCTCTTGAGTATTTTTAAAGAAAACCATTACCTGGCTCGTAAGTGGGATATTATAATCGGTGACAGATTGATCAGTAGCTAGCGATTCAGGAAAAGCAGTCATACCGGCAGCTGCATTTATTTCCCTATTCTCAAATGCTTCTAATAAAGCCTCTTGCTTTTGGTATGTACGAATTATCATTTTATCAAGTTTTGGTTTGCCACTACTATAATCTTCATTGGGGATGAGGGCGATTCTTTGCTCTCTTTCTTCAGGATTATCGCCGATAATTTCTATTGCTTCCCACTTGAAAGGGCCTGATCCAACAGGCCTAGTTGTATTGAAGGCAATTGAACGTAACTGTGTAATAGGTACGCCTTCGAGTAAATGCTTTGGTACTATGCCATTGGTCATAGAGTATGGAAATGATGTCAGAATGCTAGGCAGCGTAAAGGTAACGGTTCGATCATCTACTGCTGCAACCTTAATTCCAGCCCAACTACTGGCAAGCGGTGATTTAGCATCAGGATTCTGAATTATATTATAGGTAAATACAACGTCCGCAGATGTGAGAGGTTTTCCATCGTGCCACTTTAAAGTATCTTTTAATGCAACACTATAGGTGGTTCCCCGCTCATCTACGGTCCAAGACTGCGCTAAATCGCCGATGAGCTGGTTCTTTTCATTAAAAGTAAATAAACCTGAAAATACTAAGTGCTCTACGCTATTATCAACACTACTTGCTGCATAGATGGGGTTAGCGTTCGTAAATGTCCCTAGTATTCCTTCAGTAAAAATACCTCCCTCGACAGGACGAGGAGTCGTGTAGTAAGCACCCAAATTTCTTGTTTGAAAAACTACACCCCCAATTAAGAGTATAAAAAGGAATATCCAGCCGGCCATAAACCTTTTAACTTGCGTAAGGCGACTCAGTCGTTTAAAAAAGTGCTTCTCTAAATTGTCCTCGGCTTGAACACCTAGGTCTTCCACCTGCTTTTGTTTACGTCGCAAATGACGTCTCCAACGCAATTTAGTAGATCTATCGATCATTAACCCACCTTTGTAGTTATGACAATATGCCTAAAATTAACGAAACACCAAAAATCGTAACAATTACTATTGTAATTTGATGAAGTGTTTTATCAGAACCTCTACGTACACTATGCACTTCGCCACCGCCACCAAGGCCAGCTCCGAGTGACGCACCACGAGTCTGAATAAGAATTAAAATTGTTGCTAAAACCGCAGAACCAATAGATATGTAATTGAATATATTCATAATTTGTAGTCCTCTTATTGTATCGTAGTATTAATCTACCCGCAAAATAAAAATAATGATGCAGTTACTAGGACTGGTTAACTATTTATCTTGCTTATCTTCTAACGCAAACGTGACGAGGTAGTTAACGAGTCCAATTACCATCCCAGCCAACATTGCTGCACCAAAATTAGTGATATGCAGTGGTTCATACAACCAACTAACTAACATAACCATGAGTCCATTTATTACAATCATAAATAAACCGAGACTAAATAGAATTGCCGGCAAAGAGAGGATAATAACAAACGGCTTAATAATTGCGTTCATAATCGCAAGGATTAATCCGGATATAATAATTACTCCAAACCCTTGCTCATAGCTTATCGTATCGCCTAAAAACAAAGTAGCGACCCACAAACCAAAGCCACAAACAAACCAACGAATTACAAAACGTGCGAACGGTTTTTTCATAGTTAGGTTTATTGTAGCATAAGCATGACTGGGGATATAACTACAAGTTTCGTGATAATTTCCTACTAAGATTTATATTTCCTGATTTTGTAATCAAAATATCGTCTTCAATTCGGACTCCAATTCCCTCTTCAGGAATATATATCCCTGGTTCAACCGTTATCACTACTCCAGGTTCGAGAGGTCGGTCGTAATCACCGACATCATGAACATCAAACCCAAGAAAATGTGAGGTACTATGAGGGTAGTATTTACGAATCTCAACTGGATCGAGATTGTCAATTAAACTAAGCTCTTGAAGTTTTATGCCCATAAATTCCCGTACCTGCTTTTCATACTCACGAAGTAAAACACCCGGTTTCAATAGCGAGTAAGCGTAATCTTGAACCTCACAAACCGCAGCGTGAACCTGCTTTTGTCGTTTACTAGCTGTGCCCCGTGAATACGTTCGAGAAATATCAGCAGCATAGCCACAAGCTTCTGCACCTACATCAAATAGCAATAAATCGTCCTTGTGTAATGTATCGTTGTTATCCATGTAATGCACAATACAGGCGTTCGCCCCACCCGCAACAATTGAATCAAAAGCTGCACCATCTGCACCATTGCTTCGAAAACCATGCGCAATATCAGCATCTGCCTGATACTCAAAGCCGTAACTATTAATTTTTTTCTTTAGTGATTGAAGTGTCTTTATAGTCACATCGATTGCCGATTGGATAGCTTCGATTTCGGGTAGTTGTTTAACCATGCGCAACTGTCCAAATTTTTTTCGAAGATCATGCAATTCGCACTTATCGTTCGTATCAAGAATACGAGAAATTAAGGCTTGACGGCTAGGGTTTGTATAGAACCCCATTTCTTTTACATAGCTAGGAGATGGTGTGAGCGTAGCTACCTTTTTACTTTTTTTAGGCAGACTATTCAGTAAATTTTCGCCTTCTTTTTGTAAAAGAACTTTCTTAATGCCGGAAATCTTAGAGAGCTTACTGCTGTCTATCGCACCATTAAAATACCGCTGATATTCTGACTGCTCAGGAAGGATTAAATACTCATTATTACTATCAATTACCAAAGTAATGTCTGGCTCGTTTATACCGGATAGATACCAAAAATTGCCATCTTGTTTGAAAGGATAGGTGGAGTCGGTTGACTGTTGTAGTAGTCCATTGGCGGTCAAGATGATTGGTGTATTATCTTGAACAAAATCCTTAAGTCGCGTTCGATTACCAGCGAAAAATTCTGCAGAAAAATAAGTACTCATTAGACATCAGTATAGCACTATCAATCAAGCGTTATCGGAGCTTCACTAGACTGCCTTACTTTTTTATCAGCTCGAATGTATTGAACTAAAACCGTCGCCTTTTTTTCACCTAAGAGTGCGACAAGTTCTTCACGACGTGCCTGCTGTACTCCTCGCAAACTTCCAAATGTTTTGATCAATTTCTTTCGCGTTGCCGGGCCAATACCCGGCACATCGTCCAAAATACTAGCGGTCTGACGTTTCACTTTTAGCACGCTGTGGTAGCTAACTGCAAAACGATGCGATTCATCACGAATTCGCTGCAGTAACTTCACAATATTACTATTATTCGGTATATCTACCAGCGTAAAATCTTCACTCACTCGGCTAAAACTTCTAAGTCTTAAAATAGTTTCTGTATTCAGTTTTGTAGCTGACCAATCGTTACGTACGACAATTTCTTCGTGTTTTTTTGCCAGTCCAACTGCCGGAATTTGTAATTGTTTTTCTCGTAGTACCGACAAAGCAGCTTCGAGCTGCCCTTTTCCGCCATCAATGAGAATCATGTCTGGCTTGCCCCATGCTTTAATATTCTTGTCACTAAATCGTCGAGTCATGGCTTCTCGCATGTGCTCAAAATCATCGTTACCTGGGATTCGAGATTTGAACTTACGATAATTTGCTTTGTCTGCAGCACCGTTCGTAAACACCACCATACTCGCAACAACATCAGTACCGCTCATATGACTAATGTCGTATCCTTCAATCCTACGAGGTACTTTCGGTAGGCCAAGTAGATCAGTTAGTTCAATGAGTGCATGGTCTTTACTTAAATCCAAAAATTCTTTGTCGCTGAAAAGCACGCGCTTATCAAGTTCGCACAGCGCTCTAACTTGATCACGTATTTTTGCGGCTGTTTCAAAATCGGATTGCCTGGACGCTCGTTTCATATCGGCTTCGAGCTCACGAACGAGCGTTTTGCGCTGACCTTCAAGTACGCGTACCAGTTTTTTTAGTGAGGATTTATATACTTTTTCGTCTAGATCACCAGTTTCCGGTCCTGGACACAAATGTAAATGCACCAGCAAACAGGCGCGCTTCGGTAGTACGGTATGTGTAGAATATGGAAATATTTTCCGTAAGTATTTCAGCGCCTTTTTAACTGCATGGGTACTTAGGAATGGTCCGTAGTACGTAGCGCCATCGTCTAAAGGTCTTCTCGTAATGGTGACACTCGGATACGTGCTTTTAAAATCTATTCGCACAAAACTCTGGCTTTTATCGTCACGTAGCAAAATGTTGTAACGTGGCATGTAGCGACGGATTAGCTCTGCCTCAAGGAATAGTGCCTCAAATTCACTATCTACTACTTGCCAGTCCGTATCGGCAATTTCTGCTACCAGTAATTCGGTCTTTGGATCGCGGTTGATCGATTTTTGGAAATAGGAGCGCACACGGTTTTTTAATACCGCTGCTTTACCAACATAAATAATCTGACCATTGGCGTCTTTGTGGAAGTATACTCCGGGCGCATTTGGCAAATTTTTTAGTTTAATCTTTAGCTGTTCATTCACCTGTACAGTATAACTGTTCTAATTGTCAGGGGAAACGGTGATTTCATGTTGTGCACAATCTTTTATACCCTCAAAATTGCTCGATATTTTATGCTTTTTCGAACTTTCTACGTATTCTTCAATTTTTTGATCAACAATTTTGTCAAACTCTTGAACCGTACGTCCGTATAGCGCATCTTGTTGCTCATCGATATTCTCGAATTGTACCGAAATTGATTCATCCGCCGTATCCGGCTCTACGGTTCCGTTCATGCGTACATATTCTCGAATACTTTGTTCGATAGACTCCTGACCTACTTCGCTACCTACTGCGCAGGCACCAGCAAGCTGACCTGCCTGGAGAACGGTTGTAACAGCAATATCCATTGCTTGATTCGGTTCATTGAAATCAAAGCATGCGTCCATTGGGCTCAGTTCTTCTTCGAATTTAATAGGCGTATCCGACCAAAGAACCGATGATGGTGTTAATACGATATCGCCACGCACAAAAACACTTGCATCTCCAGATTCAGAGAGGTTTGTCTCAATTGAATCGAATATTATCCCTGTATTAGTGGTGGTTTTTACCTGCTCATCTTCTTCAGTCATTATAATCTTAACGTCGCAGTTACTCGGTCCGAATCTATCGAGCGAAGTTTCTACTCTGAGTGGAAATTTTGAGGTAATCGTATTCAAATTTACAAATACGTTTTCTGCAATAACGCTTTTAGCAGGGCCAACCTCTACTTCAATTTCTTTCTTTGCTTCGGGAGGTGCAATACCAAAATCATGTATTTCTTTTGCAACCACCCCAATTGCAACCGCTAACGCTCCATATTTAACTATTTTCGCGCCTGTTCTTAATCTGTCGCCAATAGATCGATAGGTAGTCGCTCGGGGTTGTCTACGTACTTGCATGACATCACTTTGCGTTTGGTTTTCTTGCATTGCTACCGGCTGATCTACTCTTACGTCATCGCTATGGGGTGGGGAAATTTCTTCAAAAGAATAGTGTCCCATCTGTCCCTGGCTGCTCTCTCCGCCATCATGAATCATTTGTCTCTTATCAGTTGTCATCGTATTATTCTCCTAAACTTACATTTGGTGTGTTATTAATGGTCACCTGGTATTTCAAATTTCCTGAATCATCTTTAGCTTTTAGTAAAGAAAGCATCCAAACATCCAGTTTATTGACATCTATTGATCCGTCAGCAGTCCGGAAATATGGCTCGTAGATATGTCTCGTTTGTTCTTCGTTAAACCAAGATAAATCATTAGCTGGAACCGTAGGCAATGTTTCATCTGCCACTGATGAACTGGAATCATTTGTAGCTACTGTAGTAGTACTCAATCCAGCGGGTGGAATTTGTGCTGCATTCGTATTCAGCACTTCAGCGGTTCGCTTTAGAATCTCTGCAGTTACTTTCTTATAGCCTTCTCCTGTCAGATGCACACCATCTTCCGCAAATGAATCACTCGTGATTACATTCGAAACATCAAGCACATATACGTTTGGATATTTATCGGCAATTTCATCGAGCATTACTGCTCGCCTATCACGTCGTTCGGCACTTTTAGTACCATCGGCATATGAGTAACCACTAATGAGCAGTATATTTGCGGATGGATTTACTTCTGGTGAATGAATGCGAGCTACTACTTTTTCCATCTCAGACTTATACGTCTCATCTTCTTCTGGCGCATTGGTTCCTAACCCGATAATCACTGAACCGGCTTGAGCTATTTCGTCAATGTGCCGCTCAATAGTATTCACGCCGTCGTCAGGATTGTCTTCGCCGACGAGTGGTCGTCCACCTACACCGTCAGAGACAATAATATCAAGTCCAGCATACTCATCGACTTCGCTAATCTTACCAAAACGGTTATATCCGACGGTTAATGAATCACCTATTAATACCACTTTATTATTGATATTCGGGACTTCTGGTGTAGGACTGGGATTGTCTTTTTGGTCACGTGCAGTCCTGATATTTATGAGCATTTGACGGATTTTTTGATGCTTTTCAATTCCACCTTTAGCAGCGTTACCTGAAATATTATAAGGGGGATATATTTTTCCATCTGCGCATGGTATCGAGGCCCATTCCATGCACATATCGTTAGCTGCACCGTCGATATCGTCTGATTCTCCCTTGAGGTACGCAGTCAGTGTTTTCCGTTTACCGCCCATAAGTAGGTAATCGACTGCCATCTCATTTTGCGTTGCTTCATCGAAACGACGAGTAACATCTATACCGGTAGCTTTTACAGCCGATCTAAAGGTACCAGGAATAAATTGATAGCCGCCAACAGCCATAATCTTGTCTGCTGACTGTAAATCTAGGATTTCTTGGATTGTTAATTCTGTAAGTTTTCGTCCGCCAAGTGCTTGGATATACTCGCTACTACCTGTGACAGTGTCTCCTGCTTCGCCCCTGTTGATCGCATCGAAATCGCCCTCGTGTTGTCGAATTTCAGCCAGTAATTCGCTGACCGCTTCATCGTACGATTTTTCACCCGATCCAGTTGGAACTTCTGCGCTACTACTATTTTTTATATCGTTATCAAGTTCTTGCAGTTTTACAAACAGTTTATCTACAAGCTCTGGTGGCATATCAATTTTTCCTGTACCAAGCTCCATATGACCAATAAAGTTTTTTCGCTCTAATGGAATATCATTAGCTGTCATAAATCGATAACCAAGTTTTACGAAAGCAGCCATCTGCTCAGGCGTATAGTCTCGAAGGTCACGAGCTTCAATTTCGACACCCTGAGAGTAGTCGTTAGCTCCTTTAGCATGTGCAGTTTGTTCCCAGCTCGCAGTAAAACGATACACTTTCGCATCACGATCCATAAAATACATTACTGAACAACAGTTGCCTTCGCGATTCTTAATAGCGCTCACAAACTGATCGACACCGTTAGCGTATGTTCCGGCTGTCCAGTGTCCGACGAATGCTGTTGGTTTAATCGAGTTTCCAGTCATTTCATCACTAAACACGCCAACACGGGATGTGTCGACATCGAAAGTTTCATAATCTGCAGCAGTAACCTTAACCTCACCTGCTAGCCAGTCGATAAATTCACTATCGCTCATAGTTTCTACTGACTTGGGTACTTCTGTAGTGGACGGGAGGCCTGTAGTCGTCGACATTGAACGATTTACGTCAGGCGCTGCAGCGCTAATTGCCGCACTTATAATTTCTGATTCTTGAATGTCGCGAGGCAAAATAAGCCTATCTTCGTCGACAGTAACTTGATCTACAGAAAGACCGCTGGCCTTAGCTGCGTCCACTGAAGATATACGAGCATCTTGGTTATCATGCATCAACGCAGGCAGCGTAATAATCGTCGAGGAATCTGTATAGCTAACCTTCATACCATCTAATACTTCTGATTCTTGACTAAATTCTGTGTCTAGATCAACTTTAGAATTGTTTGAATTGTCGATACTTACTGTTCCTATAAGTAACCCCGCTGCGACCGTGATAGTTGCAAATTGGCGAGCAGATATAGGTACGTTTATTTGTTCTGAGTAACTTTCAGCTACCGTTTTTAATGCAGCTTTTGCATTTTGTGCCAATTCGAGTACATCATAAGGTAACGCGAGGGCCATCTGAATTCCGTCTTCGCCATCAGGAACCATAAAAATATCTCGAGCAATTAAGCGAGCTCGTTCCTTCATTTCGCTCAGACTCAGACGAACTTGCGCTTGTAAGGTAATCGCATCTTCATTTGAATTATCAACAAAAGTCCTGCCAAAGTCATTTGGTAGACGAACAAGAACCTCTTCACCTTCTGGACTACCGTTATCAACACGGTATATTCCAACGATACGATCTTCTGATAATCGTGCATAATCAACAAACTCAGCATTTGCATAAGGTGCAAATGCTTGGCTAGCTTCAGCAACATACGGACGAGTGATTTCACTCATAAGAATCCTCCCGTGTCGAAAAATCGACATTAAAAAACGGTTCGAACATGGGTCCAAACCGCTTCTTTATTAGAGAGGGTTTAGTTGCCCGGTTACGCTACTAGCTCCCTATATATCAAGCGTCCAAATAGGATATATAGTTCATCGCTTACAACCAAATTTCTTTGATCATGGGATATAATACTCTAATTGTTTGTTTTTGTCAATAGCTACTCAAGCTACTTTAGCCACGGAGTGCTGGTGCATGCTACACATCGTAGATTGTTTACATTTGTCACATATAAGTACGAGCTTATTACAAGAAACATCGGCACAGTTTTCGTAGTTGCTCGTTTTACCCTTGCAGTGTACACACTCACCAATATCAACCGATTTGTCTGAAAATCGATGGGTCATACGATCATCAAAGATATGCAGTGCGCCTTCCCATAAGCCATCGTCACCGTATTTTTCACCGTATTTTACGATGCCACCGTCAATCTGGTATACCTCTTTGAATCCTCTGTTTTTCATTAGAACACTCAGTGCTTCGCAACGAATTCCACCCGTACAGTAGGTCACAATTGGTTTATCCTTAATATCTTTGTACTTATCACTCGATATTTCTGTCAAAAAGTCATGGGTAGTCTTGGTGTCAGGTACGACAGCTCCTTTGAACCGGCCAACCGCTGCCTCGTAGGCATTTCGACCGTCGAAAAATATAACGTCGTCACCCTTTTCTTCGATAAGCTTGTGCACTTGCTCTGGCTTAAGGTGTTCTCCACCACCAATAACTCCTGTTTCATCCACCTTTATCTCATCTGGCGCTCCAAATGCGACAAGCTCATCGCGAACTTTTACGCTTAGTCGCGGAAAGTCGTTGCCAGTGCCATCGCTCCATTTATAGGTAATTCCCTTAAAAATAATCGAGCGGTTCATCTCGCGCTTGTACTCACGCAGATTCTCTATGTCTCCTCCAAGTGTGCCATTGATACCGTGTTTACTGATAATGATACGTCCTTTGAGTCCAAGTCGACTGCATACTTCTTTTTGCCAACGCATAGTCATTGCCGGGTCGGCAACAGGCACAAATTTATAGTAGAGAATAACCTTATTCACCTCACTTGCTCCGCTCGTTCTATGAGAGGGGAGTATCCCCTCTCATCGCGCCGCGATCGAAATAAATTCGAATCTCGGGCTGCTCTCCCCTGATCAAAAATTATTATATTCATTAACTCTAGTATATACCATCTACCCCTGTTAACAAAACCCTACTACAACACATTTTTCCCAATTCCAAGGTCCGACCTTGGAATTGGGGGTTTTATGGTATGGTATGTTTTTTATATTTTACTTGTTTATAGGGGTGCGCTTATGGTATAGTTCAATGCAACTCATTAAATTAACGGAAAGAGCGGCCACAACAACCATGTCAAATATGACAATTTTTACTCCTACTACGGTCGCCCACAATGTGACTCGCTAGTCGGTCATATTCGTAAAAAATCTAAAACAAACGTTCAAATTACATACATTTAACAAGCTGTAGCTGGAGGCTACCAGTCATGAATAACTCATCGACCAAAGATACTATTTCTTTGTTTGCCAATCATATTAAAAAATACCCTCGAATGTTTATTGGGGGATTCTTAGCAATTCCGTTAACAACGCTGATTAATAATTTTCTACCACCCCTGATTGCGGCAGATGTTATCGATAGATTATCAAAAGGTGACTACATAAAAGGAGATGTCCTTGGTAGCTTTGGCCCAAGTATCATTGCATACGGATTACTATTAGTTGTCGGAATTTTAGCCTGGAGACTTGTTGATTACTTTATTTGGAGGCTGGAAGCACGAATACTACAAGATTTAGCACAAACGATTTACCGACACCTACTAAGCCTAAGTGCCGACTTCCACGCTAACAATTTTGGTGGCTCATTGGTATCACAGACCAACAAACTACTCGGTGCGTACGTTCGTATTGCAGATACTACTGTCTATGGAGCCCTGCCCCTACTCTGGGGACTCGTTTTTACATCAATAATCTTGTTTCAACGCGCAAAAGCTTTCGTTGTTGTATTCGACATAATAGCTATCGGCTACATAGCAACAGCAGTGTACGTTACGCGTACTACCCGAGAGGCAAGTGCAAAACATTCTGAATCTGAGAGCAATCAAACGGGTGTTCTAGCTGACAGCATCACCAATGTTCTAGCGATAAAAAGTTACGCTCGTCACAAATATGAGTACTCGCGTTTTAGCAAATATACTGACAAAACTCGAAAATCTCTTCATGATCTTAGTAAGCTGGTTGCCATTCAAATATCTACATTCAGTGGACTGACTCGTATTGTTCAGATTGCAGCACTCACCATGGCTATTGTAAGCATCGTAAACTTCGACGCCAATTTGGCAACGGTTTTTCTCATTCTGAGCTACTCCAGTATTCTTGCTGAGCAACTATTTAGTTTCACGAATAACTCATTACGAAATTACAATCGTTCTTTTGGTGATGCAAGTGCAATGACAAAAATTCTTCAGCTTAAGCCAGATATAAAAGATCCTGAGACTCCACTGACCATATCGCCTCCTGTAGGAATGGTGTCATTTAAAGATGTGCATTTCACTCATTCAGGAAGTGACAAGCCGCTGTTTACTCATTTCAACCTCCAGCTAGTGCCTGGTGAAAAAGTTGGTCTCGTTGGACATTCTGGATCTGGCAAGACAACGTTAACTCGTTTGCTACTTCGTTTTAGCGATGTAGACAAAGGACAAATAATGATAGATGGTCAAGATATACGAGACATCACACAAGACGATCTTCATCGAAAAATTACCTATGTTCCTCAAGAACCAATGCTATTCCATCGATCCTTGTCAGAAAATATTGGCTACGGTAATATTGATGCGACTGACGAAGATATTAAAAAAGTAAGTAAACTTGCATATGCAGATGAATTCATAAAAGACCTACCAAAAGGATATAGCACCCTCGTAGGAGAGAGAGGTATAAAACTCAGTGGTGGTCAAAGACAACGAATTGCGATTGCACGCGCAATGATCAAAGATTCTCCACTTGTTGTACTCGACGAAGCAACGAGTGCTTTAGATAGTGAAAGCGAAGTGTTGATACAGAAAGCACTATGGAAGCTCATGGAAGGAAAAACTGCAATCGTAATTGCCCACCGACTTAGTACCATTCA
>CAYMTU010000024.1:0-13058 GCA_964393455.1 uncultured Candidatus Saccharibacteria bacterium | reverse complement strand
TTTGCCGAGTCTGGACTACTCGTAGGCTTTTTCTTACCTGGAGATTCATTGCTTTTTGGGGCAGGGTTAGCAGCATCACAAGGAAAATTTAGCCTTCTGTGGCTCATTATCGCTGTGGTGGTAGCAGCGATTGTTGGTGATAATGTTGGATACAGCATCGGACGTCGAGCAGGTCCACGAATCTTTAAAAAAAAGGACGGCATTTTATTTCGCCAGGAATACCTGCAAAAATCTGAAGATTTTTACGAAGAACACGGAGGTAAAACTATAATTTTGGCTCGATTCACGCCCATTGTCCGTACCTTTGCACCCGTTGTAGCAGGTGCGGGTAAGATGAGCCGTAAAAAATTTATGTTTTATAACGTTATTGGTGGCATGCTTTGGGGAGCTGGTCTATGTATCTTAGGTTACGTAATAGGTGCAAGAATACCTCACCTCGATAAATACATAGAATTAGTGATCATTGGCGTAATGGTTATTAGCCTAGCTCTTGCATTCGGACATCTACTTAAAGATGCTAAAACGAGGGCAATGATGAAAAATGGCATCAAGCACGGATTACGCAAAGTATTCCTAAACAAAAAAATCGACTAGTTTGCCAGGTCTTTGAATACTTCAGAAGGCATAAAGCCATCCATAATGTCTTGAGCAGGCAGCTTTTCCACTCGCGAATGACAAAGGTAGCCGTAGATTACTTGGTCAGTTAGTGGCATTGGTCGAACAATATGTAGGTCTGGGTTTATTTCGTCGAGCCGCTCACGTGAACTTTGGAATACGGTATCAACCGTGTTAAGTATATGCGGCAGTGCTTCATCGTACGTGTCTTCCATGGCAATTAATCTCGATCGAAGCTCTGGACGATTTGCATTACGCACAATTTGCCTCAATCCACTTAACATTGTTTGGTGTGCATGCGCATAGATAGCCGATACATCACTCGTTTCGATTGCTTCTATACCTAAAGCAGACTTCATTCGAAGTGGATTATTTATCATAGTTAGTCCAAGGCTATAGTGAATGTATCCTTTGCCCGCACAACGTAAATCAGTCTCGCTTGGAGCCCATAGTTCTTTACTCATTTGCTATATTATAGCATTTTTTTAAGATATTTACCAGTATATGATTCTTTAATTCTCGCAACTTGCTCTGGAGTACCCTGAGCAACAATTTGGCCACCTCCTGATCCACCTTCTGGACCCATATCGATGATGTGATCGGCTGATTTAATAACGTCTAAGTTATGCTCAATCACAATCATACTGTTGCCAGTATCGACCAGGGCGTGAAGCACATGCAGCAGTTTGTCTACGTCAGCGATATGTAGTCCTGTAGTTGGCTCATCCAGAATATACAACGTTCTACCGGTTGGACGACGAGACAACTCAGTTGCGAGCTTTATTCGCTGAGCCTCGCCTCCGCTGAGCGTGGTGGCAGATTGACCGAGAGCGATATAACCAAGTCCAACATCTACTAAGGTCTGTAACTTACGAGCAATAGAAGGCAGGTTACTGAAAAACTCAAGGGCTTGCTCACAGGTTAACGCTAAGACATCACTAATTGTCTTGCCCTTATAGTGAATCTCGAGAGCCTCACGATTATAGCGCTTGCCATGGCAAACTTCACAAGGCACGTATACGTCCGGTAAAAAGTGCATCTCTATTTTGATAATTCCATCACCGGCACAATTTTCGCATCTACCACCTTTTACGTTGAAACTAAACCGTCCTGGATTATACCCACGTAGTTTAGCTTCGGGTACGCTCGCAAAAAGTTCGCGTATGGGTGTAAACAAACCGGTATACGTTGCTGGGTTTGAACGCGGGGTACGACCAATTGGAGATTGATCTATGACAATAACTTTATCTAAATGCTCTATACCCTTAACTTCATCGTGTCGCCCAGGAACAGTATTGGCACGCATTAACCGAGCAGATAGCTCTTTCGCAACAATGTCATTTATGAGGCTTGATTTACCAGAACCTGATACACCACTTACAACCACGAGATTTCCGAGCGGAATCTCTACGTCGAGCTCTTTTAGATTATTTTCCCTTGCACCAAGAACTTGCAACACATTACCGTTACCCTTGCGTCGTTTTTTTGGTACGCCGATAGATTTTTCACCACGCAAGTATTGACCGGTAATACTTTTTGGTGACTGTGCAACGTGTGCAGGGGTCCCTTCAGCGACTATATGTCCACCATGAATTCCGGCCCCAGGTCCAATGTCCAGTAAATAGTCGGCTGTACGAATGGTATCTTCGTCATGCTCAACAACAATGACACTATTACCAAGATCGCGTAGATGCTTGAGCGTGCGAATGAGACGTTCATTGTCGCGCTGATGTAGCCCTATCGATGGTTCGTCAAGCACATACAGCACACCCTGGAGTCCTGAACCAATTTGCGTTGCTAGTCGAATTCGCTGAGCCTCACCTCCGCTGAGTGTTACCGCACTACGGAGTAAGTTAAGATAATTTAGGCCAACGTCTTGCAGGAACTGTAATCGAGATTGTATTTCCTTGAAGATCATTTCAGCGATATGCTGCTCTTTTTCATTAATGGCGATACCCTTAAAAAATGAAATTGCTTCATCAATAGATAGTTCACAAATGTCCATTATTGAATAGTCGGACACCGTAACAGCTAGAACTTCTGGCTTAAGTCTTTTGCCTGAACAAGCGTGACATGGACGCTCTTGCATGAAGCGCTCAATATCTCGACGAATAAAGTCACTTTCGGTTTCTTTATGTCTTCGTTCTAAGTTATTGACCACACCTTCATAGGTTGTTTCGAATGATCGTCCGGATCCTAAACTGACACTATATTTTTCGTTACCGGTACCATACATCAGAATATTTATTTGTTGCTCAGACAGTTCACCGGTTGGTACGTGGAGACTAAAATTATAGCGGTCAGCTACAGCTTGAATTTTTTTAGTGTACCAAGCATCTGTATTTATTCGATTAAATGGGCGGATTGCTCCCTCGGCAATCGTCAAACGACCATTTGGTATAACGAGCTCAGGATCAACTTCGAGCCGCGACCCAAGACCCGTACATACAGGGCAAGCACCATGAGGACTGTTAAAGCTGAATGTTCGTGGCTCGAGTTCCGGAATTGTTACCTCGGGATGATCGATACACGCATACATCAGACTATACAGATGTTCGGTGTTAGTATCGGCATTAATAACCCTCAACTTACTATCCGCAATCTCTAGACCTTGTTCTACCGATTGAGCTAAACGTCCTCTGCTATCTTCATTATTTACTAATCGGTCTACGATAATTTCGATAGTGTGCTTTAGCTTTTTGTCTAGTTCTGGAAATTCATCGAGGGCATAGACAACACCGTCGACTCTGACCCTGGCAAAACCGGCACGCTGATACTGTTCTGGAATATGCTCAAATGCTCCTTTTTTATCGATTACTACTGGCGCTACAATCATTAAACGCGCATCCTTGTCCTGATTTGCAATTTGGTCGACAATTGCTTGCGTAGTTTGACGAGCTACCGGCTTAGTGCAAATCGGGCAGTGAGGAATCCCAATACGAGCATAAAGCAACCGTAAATAATCATAAATTTCCGTGACCGTTGCAACGGTACTTCTAGGGTTTCGACTGGTAGATTTTTGGTCAATGCTAATAGCTGGGCTGAGTCCATCAATCTGATCTACATCTGGTTTTTCCATAAGTCCCAAAAATTGACGCGCATAGCTACTAAGAGATTCGACGTACCGACGTTGGCCTTCGGCGTAAATCGTATCAAAAGCTAAACTCGATTTACCGGACCCAGATAGTCCAGTAATGACTACTAACTTGCCACGCGGAATACGTACATCTACATTCTTTAGATTATGTTCACGGGCACCCTTAACATTGATAAACTCATTCATAAAGTTGGTTAATTATACGCGAAAATGAACATTTAAACCAGTGTCACTATCCTCTAAATTAGTAGGTGGCTATGCTTGTTCCCATTCTTTAGGTGTAAATTCAAGAGGGTTTAGCTGTACATCTAACGGCAAATGCCTTTGAACTAACTCGATTACTTTCGTATGTAGCTCGGGTGGTGTGCCATGGACTACCCTGCCGATACTGATATGTGGCGTATAGGGATCGGGCACTACTTTTCTTAGATCTACATCTCGATCTAAATGCTGCTTATGCTGCCTCCTCCGTAAGCCATTAACTGCTATTTCATGTTCTCTTGCGAATAGCAGTGCTTCTGCACTCTCGGCACTCGGTCCGATAGATACCGAATGGTAGCCCGCGTTTGCGAGTTCTGCATCTCCAAGACTAGGGACTATCGACATCTGTGCTAGTATTATCCTTCCACCTACATCAAACCTACCAACCTCATCCACCACAGACTGCTGGATCCTCGCTTTATCACCCGCAGTCCACCTGAACCTATTAGCTTTTCCAATCTTTTCAGTGAGCGATCTTTCGACAACCCTAAGACGAAGACGCTGAGGATTGAAAAAAATAACAGGTCGCTTTTCTTTGGTAAGACGCCCTGCTTCATCTCTGAATTCTACATTCGGTAAAGCTTTTGCCTCTGCTTCTAGATCTGAAAAAAAGTCATTCAGCTCATCTGTCCGAATTAGTCTATGGCCAACACCAAACGGCGAGATTGTTCTTCTGCCACTTTTTAGCTGTCCACGTGCTCCTTTGTTTTGTCTGGTCATTATCAATATTCTAACAATAAAAACAACCAAAGCATATTTTTGTTGTATAATATACTTTTATGAAAGTAGCAATCCAAGGTAATGCTGGTTCTTTTCATGACCAAGCAGCTCGCCAATATTTTAATGACTCATACGATTTGATAGCTTGTAGCACATTTCGTGATGTATTTGATGCGGTATCTGCAGGCCAGTCAGAGTATGGTATCGTTGCAATTGAGAATTCTCTACATGGCTCGATTAATCCTGTGTACCGTTTACTTGCGGATCGAAAGCTATGGGTATGTGGCGAAATACGACTTCATATCCAACTCTATCTCATTGGTTCTGCCAAGAACGAGCCCGGGAATTATAGCAAAATAACAAAGATCGTTTCACAAGCTGAAGCACTGAGTCAGTGTGAGCTATGGTTGCATGATAATTTGCCACACGCACTCATAGAAGAGACAAACGATACGGCCGGAAGTGTACTGAGGGTTACGAAACATAACTCCGGAAACACCGCAGCAGTTGCAGGACAATATGCAGCAAAAAAATACGCCGGTACAATGCTCGCTGGCCCTATAAATGATGACCCCGAAAACTACACTCGATTCTTTGTTTTGACCAATCGTCCAATCAAGAATGCACAGTCCAATAGAACGAGCATCATCATAACAGAAAAATCCACGGATCGTGCGGGTAGCTTATACGATGCACTAGGTGTTTTCAAAAAACACGAAATTAATCTATCAAAACTAGACAGTCATACCCTTCCAGGTAAAGTGAGAAGCTACGCATTTTACATAGATTATGACGAGTACTACTACTCAGCAAATAGTCTGACGACTATTGCAGAACTACAATCTGCTGGATGGAACGTTGCCATTTTGGGAACATACACAAAATCTGAGCATTAGCGTTTTACAATAATATTGACATTTGTACAAATATGTTTATAATAACAGTTAAACCTAAGTGGGATTTAACAAATGCTCAATTTTATAGTTTTAGGAATTCTTCCTGGCACAAGTCTTATAATTACGTTAACCTGGGTACTCGTGACCGTACTCTTATTAATAATTTCTTCGATAGTTTGGTACGAGCTACGCCACGCAAAAAAATCTGACAAAAATAGTCGCGCTACAAAAATCAATTTTAAAAAAGTTTCTACTAATTAGTCTTCAATATCTGAAGGCATTACACTTTGACCATAGAGTAATAAATCTTCTAAAATACTTATCTGAGATGCTGTTAAATCAGACTGAGTACGTATAGCCTCAATACGGTTGAAGTATTTTGCTAATCTACTTTCTGGCCCACCAGAAAACAATCGCTCACTCTTATACACTTCCCAGTCAGCACGCTCCTGGGCAGTTAGCTTCCGTGGAAAATTACGTGCTTTAAAGAGGGGTAGCATCTTTTTAAGACGCACATCATTCACCTGGCCAACGAAATCAGCCAAATCTTCTGGCTTCGCCGATCTAATATGGTTCATTACTCGAACGTCTTTATCGTTCATAAACCCGCTATACAGCTGGGAATCAACATGACTATCAGCACCATTAAATCTTTTTTCTTGTTCGTTATCTAGTATTTCAAGCGCACGTAGAACGCGTTTTTTAAATTCATCTAGATTTAATACTTTTTGAAGATTAACATGTACGGTTTTCATATCAATATGTATTCTTTGTTGGCTGTCTTCATCGAGCACGGATAATGGCGCGATAGCTGGACAACGATTATATTGGAGGGTCTTTATAGGTAACCTTGGATTTGATGCTGTCCGTTCTTCTTGCGGTATCCATCTCCATGCCTCGACTAGCTGATCGACACTCATATCAGCAAACATACCCGGATCTTGACGAAGGTCATAGACTAATGCGCCACCGCGCTTAGGGTGATCTGCTAACTTTACTGCTACCGTAGTTTTTTGAAATTCACTTGGGTATTTACCCGACGCATAGACGAATGGCTTATTTGATCCTACGAGGGTTTTTATTGCGTTTTTATCGCGCATCTTTAGAAGATAGTCGAACAGTTTTGGTTGTTTCGTTTTTATAAGTTTCGCCAGCGCAATCGTAGCATGCACATCGTTAAGTGCATCATGGGCATGCTCGTGTTTGACACCGTTTTGTGCAGTTATTAGCTCTAATTGATTTGTTGGATTTCCATTATCATCGACAGGCCAATTAATACCTTCAGGACGTAACGCTCGCATTAGGCGAACCACATCAAGCAAATCCCAACGAGATCGTCCATCTTTCCACTGCCAAGCATATGGGTCATAGAAATTACGGTAGTGAATCATTCGCATAAACTCATCATCAAAACGAACGGTGTTATAGCCAACGAATATAGTGCCCGGTACTGCTATTTCATTTTCAAAGGTATTCATAAAATCAGCCTCTGTTGTTCCCTCAGCATGCGTATGTTGTGGGGTAATGCCCGTTATCAAAATTGCATCGGGATCTGGCAGAACATCTTCACTGAGCGAGATAAGAATATTATCTGGCTCACCCATTAGATTCAGATCAAGATCAACTCGCTGTCCAGCAAACTGCATGATTCGGGCTTCACGAGAATTGATGCCGCTCGTCTCTAAATCGTAGAAGTATAATGTTTGTGGGTTAAGCATGGCATTGCTCAATGTATGTATCAATCTTAAATTTTCGTTTTAGCCCATTGTAATTCATGTAACGAATAGTGCCGTAAACTGGCCTCGAAAACCATGGCCTATCGTGCAGTCCTGCGATGCTCCACAAAATACCAACGTAGCCATTTGGGTCATTACCGTCAAGACTATAAAAGTCATTTAAACGTATGAGTGTCTTGTGCGCTTCGCCTGGTGATGCGCTCCACTCCAGCACTTTTTTTGCCCAGTACATACGCATGTAGCCATGCATTTTTCCAGTTCTGGTGAGCTGCAACTGTGCCGCATTCCAAGCTTCGTCGTGAGTACTCGCAGATTCAAATTGAGATAATGTGTACACAAACTCTCTGGGGTCTTTAGAATGATCTTGCAAGGTTTTCTGCGCCCAGTCTGCTGCTCCCGTAAGAGAATCGTAGCTATCGTTGTAGTAGCAGAAATTATCAGATAGTGAGCTTCGGACATTAAGCTCTTCCATAAAAACTGCGCCATCTTCTTGCAAAGAATTATCAGCTGATATGGCACTATATATCTCTAACGTAATTTTTAACTTAGAAAGTTGCCCAAAATGGAGATACGGACTGAGGTTACTTTGACCGTCTTTAGCAGGGTCATTTCGATTTACTGCGTAGCCACGTAACTTGTTCTTAATAAATGCATCCAGACGTTCTTTGGCAGCTCTCTCTCCAGAAATATAGGATATTTTTTGACCACTGTGAGGAATACTCTTCAAAACGTCTTTAATTATTGGACTGAGCTGTTTAATATCTTTAACTACCCCTGGCCATGCATAGGGATGCTTCGTCATAGCAGTCGCCTCTTCTAGATATTCTGGCATGAGTCGCTGAACTTTGCTTCGGATTGTTCGAGCTGCATACTCTTGCTTATAGCTCACTTGCCACACGGGCACTACATTGTGTGTATCAACGACATACACTGGACAGGACGCTGCATCAGCGATGCTTTGCTGCAGTTTACGTGGGCCCCTTAGTGGACTCATGTCAAATATTACAGCTCCTGGAGAAGTGTGGTGCATAAGCCCCGTAAGTGTATCGAGTGGTTTGCCGACCAACATCATGAATGGAATGTGTAAATTCTTCAAATTGTCTTCTACTTGTGTGAGCCCATCAATCATCCAGCTATACTGTTCTTTAGACCTATTTTTTATGTTAGGCTTCAAACAGAACACTACTGCCATAGGAACGCGTTGCTTTAGTGCTATCGACTGAGCATACTGCAAAGCGTGATTATCGTGTACTCTCTGATCACGACTCATTACGTACAGTACGCATTTGCCTGTAAATGCTTCAATTTCGTTAAGACGAATAACCCTCTGCTCTAAATCCATAAATCTAGTGTAACAGATATGGTATAAGTAAAAACTAGACTTTTACTGTTGATCGGAAGACGTCTGAAGTTTTCGTAAATTTCGTTGTGCAGAAATACCTAATACACCTAAACCAGTAATATAAAACACACCCATGGCAGGAGTTATCGCATCGAAAAGTAAACCTACGCCAACCAATGCACTTGCGCCAATAGACAGATTACGCAGCGCGCGGTTAGAACGCTCAGCTCGATTTCTTGAAATCTCTTCTTGATTTAATTCATTCATAATTTACTCCTTTTCGGCATTTAGCTCAGGCAAATGTTTAGTATAGCAATGCAACCTGAGTTAATACTTAATAGAACCGATTGGCGGATCGCCAATCACCACTTTTTGATCAGGCTCAACATCCATTCTTCGTAATTGATGCATAATGCCCATTTTGCCCATAATATCTCGGAGGCGCTCAACACCGTGATTACTATCGAAATCAGTTCGCTCAGCAAATCGCTCAATTTTACGACCCGTTACAACAAAGTGATTATCAATTTTACCTACGTTCCAGCTATTAAGTGTTTCGGGCAATCGGAGTGTCGGAATTAGATCTTCGGCTTCGGCTTCTTTTTTAATGGCTCTTTGCGTATCAACTAATTTCTTAATTTCATATAACATTGGCTTTACGCCATCGCCACTATTTGCAGAGATCGCATATTGCTTCGTACCTTTTGGAATTACTTTTTTAAGTGCGCTTACCTTTTTAGTAAGTTCTTTAGGATCCATCCCGTCGATTTTGTTAAGCACTACAGCTTGTGGCTTAGTGGTCAAATCTACTGCGTAGCTTTTAAGTTCGTTCTGAATAGTTTTATATGCTGCAACTACATCATCTTGGTATACATCAATCATATGTATGAGCACTCCGGTTCGTTCTACATGACGTAAAAACTCTACGCCTAAACCTTTACCGGTATGTGCGCCTTCGATTAGTCCGGGAACATCAGCTAGCAAGAGGCTGTTGCTGGCGTCTAGATCCACTACACCAAGATTGGGGGTGAGTGTTGTAAATGCATAGTTTGCAATTTCAGGACGAGCATTACTGACGCTTGAAAGAAGGGTAGACTTACCGGCATTTGGCAAGCCGATTATTCCAACATCAGCAATGATTTTCAGCTCTAGCAGTAGCTCCATTTGATCACCGCTCTCACCTTTTTCAGCAACACGTGGTGCTTGACGACGAGATGACACGAAATGAGCATTGCCAAACCCACCTTTTCCGCCATGAGCTATAATAATTTCTTGCTGATCTTCAACAAAATCTGCCAAAATTTTTCCATCTTCAGTAGATACTACAGTTCCGACGGGAACTTGAATAATTTTATCTTTACCGCTCTTACCGTGCTTCTTTTGTTTATCGCCAGGCTTTCCATGTTCAGCAGAGATTTCTTTATGGTAGCGAAATGATGATAGTGTGCTTTGGTTTCGACTGGCTTGCATAACTATATTGCCACCATTTCCACCGTCGCCACCGTCAGGACCACCACGATCGACGAATTTTTCATGACGAAAATTAACGATGCCGTTACCACCGTCGCCTGCACTGACTTTCACCTTTGCTTTATCTATAAACATGTCTGTATATGATACAATTTTTACAACAATAAAGCAACCTCAACTTAACTGTTCGATCATGACTTTTATGTGTAATTACTTTACTAAAGTGATACAGTTCCAGACAACTCACGCTTGAGCAAGTTTGGATATTATTAAATCGTTGCTTTATGTAGATTTATTCTGCATAAAGCAACTTAAATTCCGGGAAAAGCAGCCAGAGAAAATGGTATACATTTTCTCTGCGCGATGAGAATCATAATTACATAAAGACATCTCACACTTGAGCTAGTTTGGATGTTTTTTCGCGGATCGCAAAGAAAACGTAATAATCAAATAGTGACTTTTATGTGAATTTACTTCACTAAAAGTCATTCAGCATGAGGAGTGAGCAGCCCACGAAATCTATGATTTCATGGCGCGATGAGAGAGGAAATCATCCTCTCTCATGGACAAGCGAAGCGTGGTCAGTAGATATATGAGTAGCGAGCAGCTTCTGCTGCACTCAATGTCTTCGTACTTCGTACCGCCCATCCAGCAGTATTCATCTCTGAGACAAGAACACTACCATCAGGATAAACTGTTTCAACAAACCCTACGTGTCCGTAGTAATCACGCGGTGGCGTCCAGATAACTGCACCCGCTTGTGGTACGCTACCAACCGCAAAACCAGCACGCTGTGCCAAGACTTTCCAGGTACTTGCATTTCCGAGATTACTCGGTACGGGGCGACCAATTTGTGCTCGTTTATTAGCCGCATACCATGTACAGTAGCCATAGTCATATCCGTTAGCTCCATAGACTGCACCACCACCCCAAGCAAAGCCACTGCCATATACGGAACCAGAGGCTACGCGTGATGTTACGACAGGTGCTACACTACCGTCTCTGACTAGTATTTTAGTACCTACTTTAAGACCGCTTGTCTCAGCATCATTATCGGCAATCAGCTGCTCTTTATTAGCCTTATACTTGGCAGCGATACTATCAATTGTATCGCCAGACTTAACAACATATACAACACCATTTACTGGTGAAATAAGGAGCACTTTTCCAACTTCGACATTATCTCCTTGCAAGCCATTTGACCAACGAATAGTATCAGAAGTGATTCCAAACTTTGTAGCTATACTCGGAATAGTATCTCCGGCGACGGTTGTATAGCTCTGTATATCCTTGTAGGACTTAAGTGTCGTAGCTACGACTTGTGGTTTTGCAACAACGGTATCATCCGCTGGTGTAACGGCAAGTTGCGCATTAACAGTGTCAGCATTGTTTGTAACAGCTGATGCTTGAGGCATATTTGCCATACGAGCAACGTTAACTGCAATGTCGGCAGAAGACAACTGATCGAGTGCGCTCGCTGCAGCAGAAGAATCTTCAGACGAAACAATACTGCTATTTGTAGTAGCACTACTATCAGGAGATGCTACAACAAACCCAATAACTGCCACCAATAGTAGTATGTTGGCTGTAAAAATAGAGTAACGAATAAGTCGTTTACGAGATGATTTTGTAAGCTTTTTTTGTTTTGTTAGTCCGCTAATGGTAGCAATTGGATTTTGCTCGAGCGTACGATTGATGATACGAATAGTATACTCCTGGTGGTAAACACCGATTGGGGTTATTTAATTACTATTTACAAAAATGTTACATTTTTGTGTATTTAATGCTTTTACCCCTGTATCAACTCGGTGCTAACAGATTGGTGCACACAAAGTTGATAGGTAAAATAGTATCACATTTCGTCAATAATACCAAGCGTTTTGACAGGGGTATTACCCCTCAATTAAACCCATAAATTGCAGAATTATTATATTAGCCACTTACCTGAGACAGGGATTCATACTTTTTCTCTATAGGAAGAAAAAGTATGCAAAAAGTCCCACCCCTTGTATAAAAACAAACCCTACGCTCAGTCACACAAACAGACTATTCTTGTGGAACTCGCTACGCTCAAACAGTCCTCAGAATAATCTGTTTGTATATCCTTTAGCGTAAGATGTTTTTATGGAGGGGCTGCATACAGAGCTATTCCAGGACATGGACGAGTTCCTATTCATCGGTCTTTCATGATGCCAGGTTCTGCGCAAAAGATATTTCTGCTATCCAACTATTGTTACTGAGTCATGCACTGCGCAGTAGGGCTCTTTAGCGGGGGTTAGGACCAGAAAAATGTATTTCATCTTCCTGGCTGCGTAAGGGGGAAAGCTCCCTTTGCTATTGACCGCAGAGTTTTTTGCAGTATTGTGCTGTTAGCGCTTCGTGTTCTTCGAGAGTGTTAGAGAAATATGTCACACCATCATCTCCTGATACGAAGTACAGCCAGTTTGTATTAGCTGGATTTGCTACTGCTGCCAAAGATTCTTGGCTCACATTACTAATTGGCCCTGCAGGCAATCCATCGTTATAGTAGGTGTTATATGGTGACTGGAAGGTTAGTGATGGTTCTTTGCCGGCTAATATAGCGCCGTAGCTTGCGGTAGCATCTGATTCTAATCGTTTATTCTCGCGGAGCCGCTTTAGAAAAACTTGGGCAACTTGACGTCTATCTTCTACGCTATCTACCTCTCGCTCTACAATTGAGGCCAGAATAACAGCATCATGAGCGTTTAATCCTTGTTGAGAAAATGCTTTGCGTATTTCTGGAGTTAATCTCTTTTGCATCTCATCGAGTGATGCTATAACGATTTGAGCTGGGGTTGTTTCGGCTGTTTTCTGAAATGATTCTGGATATAAATATCCTTCCAAACTTGCACCTGTTGGCTTATCGACGAGCGCTGGATGTCCTTCGTAATTTGCAGGGT
>CAYMTU010000023.1:0-13194 GCA_964393455.1 uncultured Candidatus Saccharibacteria bacterium | reverse complement strand
GTGAAAAAGGTCCCTGTGAATATCGTCCCGATGTACACTTTTTAGAAACAACAACTGCCAAACTCGGCAAATGTCAAAGCGACTCGGGCGGCATGGTGTTCATAGCTAAAAATGCTGGCAATACGGGTCATACCGAAGAGTACTATACATCCGACGATGCGTTTAGCGACGTAACGTACACCCCGATTACCATCGATGGAATTTCAGGATACAAAGTCAAATATACATACGCTACAGAAAATGAGCTAGGCTATCCAGCGGTTGGTACCAAAGCAACGGATTACATTCTTTTTGACGGCACAAACACATTTTCGATAGGCTATTTGCAATTTGTAGGTGAACCAGATCTCGGAACTACCGTACAAGCGCTCGCCGAATCTTTCAATAAACTATAGTTGTCGATTAAAGGCTCGTAAGTGACTCTCTGATCCACGCCGTAAGTCTTCGAGCGTACTAATAACGTCTTGTTCGGTTGCGGTTGCTAACTGCTCACTAATGTCAGCGATATCTTTTTCTTCGATTATTACCCCAACTTTATAGGCTTCAACTTCGCTTTTATTTCCTTGTTCGATCAACTGATTATATAGGGTCTGTAATTCTTGATTTTTGAAGACTCCAAGCTCTTCTGATCTAGGATCGGCGATATTTCGTGCTTGCAATAACGTAAGCACTCGACCCTGATGAGTCTCTTCGCTTTTCAGTATATTTCCAAAAACTCGAGCGCCATACTTTTGATACATAACCGTATATACATCGTGCGCTAATTTTTCTTCTTCAATGAGATAGAGCAATTGGGATTCAGTTGAAGTTTTATCAGTTGTATTAGAATTATCTGCCGGCAATGCAGCATCCTTAGAATTACTGGATGTAACCGTGTTTGTAGTCGATACTGCTTGAGGGTCATCTTTACTCAGTAATGCGTACGACATTGCTGCCATGCCAATCACAAATAGCACTACTCCGACAGCAACGATTGGCTTCTTGTTATTTTGCTTTTTCATGACGGCTCCTTACGTTATTTAATACCCAGTTCTGTCTGAAATTTTTGCTTATCAAAGCCAAGAATATTCACGCTCGTACCATCATCTTTTTCAATAACACTAAATGGCACACCCATTTGTCCACTCAATTGGACCATGTGTTGAGCAGCGATAGGGTTGAGGTCGACGCTATAGTCGGTGTATTCAATCTTCTTTTCATCGAGCCAGTTCTTGAGCATATGGCAGTAGCCACACGTCTTGGTACTATAAATAGTTATCTTCATTTTTTTCGCTCCTTGCTTATACATTTTTTACATTCACCACTAATAGTGAGCCTACCCGAGATGACACAATCGTCCATCCTAGATTTTAGGATGGGGATTACTTTATCTTTAATATCGGTGTCACGAAGCAGGCCACAACGGTTACACATAAAATGATCGTGTGGATGCGTATTAGCATCGTAGCGCATAGATCCATCGATACTTGGAGGAGCAATGGCAATGACGCCGCGAGAGGCCAAGCGAGAAGTTGCACGATGCACCGTAGTTGCGCTTAAGCTCGGATTGGTTTTACGTAGCTTCTGTAATAGCTCCGTATTACTAGCATGCCCCAGGCGACGTAGCGCCCGCTCGATGTCCTTACAGTTCTGGGTTTGCCGTGGGGTAATAGTAGTCTCGATAGTAGTAGCATTGGTCATACCTTAATGATACTCCTTTTATTTGCTATTGTAAACTATTTACATTAATATAGAATTGTAATAGAAATAGGAGATGCAAATGAGCAGAATATTTATTGATGTGCGCGAACCATACGAATTTGCTAAAGGACACGTCGATGGCGCAATTAATATACCGCCGGCTGAACTAATGAGCGGTGCAAGAGCGCTCAAAGACGTGCCAAAAGATACTGAGCTCGTGCTTTATTGCTTATCTGGAAGTCGATCAAATGCCTCAATGAACATACTACGGCAGCTTGGCTACAGTAAATTAGTAAACGGCATTAACAAAGAGCACGTAAAATCTACCTACGGCGTCTAGCAATAGTTACATTTGCCTTACTTTTGGAATAAATCGATTCGTACGGCTCATATATTTTTTGTAGCCGGGATACTTTGCGAGGAGCAGCTGTTCTTCGAACCGTGATTTATAACTAAACAGTACATACAGAGCAGCTAGCAATACGTACTTCATTACTGAAGTATTTGCCACACATATACCAAGCGATAAGGTCAGAACACCAACGTACATTGGGTGCCGTACGTAACGATAGAGACCATGAATCTGCAAAACACCATTTTCTACTGGAGTAGGCAGAGCGGTCAACGACCTTCGAAGATCCCAGAACGAAAATAGTAGTATGATTGCCCCAGAAATTTTAATAATTCCTCCAATATGCTTATAGCTTGAAGGCCCTGAATCGGTAAAGAATATGAGGAGCACTAATAGAATTGCCTGTACGCTTACAAGTAGCCACGATTTATATTTGTCATTCATGCTTAGTATTATACTCATGGTTTACTTTTATATATATTTATTATATAATCATGTTTTATGGAAGAATTCGAACGAAAAACTATTCAGTTTACTGCTGAGCGCTCTTTAGAAGAATGGGGCGTATTACTTAAACATCTTGGTGAGTATGGTATTACCGAAATAGTAGAGGTACCTAATCCTGATGCTACAGATTCCGCTATTCCTGCACATGGCCCGGAACTGAACGAACAGCTATCTTTAGACCTTGAGGCTCAAATACCACCAAGCAAGCCCTTGAGCAAATCGGACATATTCAACATTACTAAAGATTTAGGGTTTTCAGATAAGCTCGCAGGTAGAGCCTGGGGAATCGTAACAAGATTGTTTACCTTAAAAGATAATCCTGAACTATTTTCGGATAAATCATGGTTTGATAAAGATGGTTATGATTTTGTTCCACTACTATTTAATGATATTCCAGATAAAGATATCTACGGTAGATACGATAGCGATAAGCTATCCGGTCTTCGTCCTGAAAGTCTGCAAGAGCTACTAGACTTATACGACAGAAATATAGAAAATGCTCCTAATAACGATGCGAGGATAGAGGTAAGGAACAAAATTCTAGGAGTTAATGCCGGCCGATCAACTATCAATCTTCTTCGAATGATAGCCCTGGAAACGGTTCAGACAGCTGACCCGATAGAAGAAACTGGCTCTTTATAATTTTACCTTGGAAACATTAAGTACGGTGTTGAGTAATTCCGCATGACTCCACACTAGCGGTGCAACCGATGTCGGTTCACTGGTTTTCGGATTTATTTGCTCTGACATGACACCGCTCGCTAATGTCTTTGAAAGAGCCCAATCAATATACTGCTTGGCTTTATCTATCTGCTTAATACGAACGTAGTACTGCGCCATCCACAATGTCGTTACAATCCAAGGATTTCCACGATACTGAGGATCAATCAAAAAGTAATTATCGTCTTCATAGCGAGCCAGACCACCTGAAGGAGCAATATCTAGCAGGGTTTCTTCTATTTTTTTAGCAGTTGCAAAGATTTTCTGAGTATCATGCTGCATAAAGAATCCGAATGTTACCACTCCATAAAAACTCGAAACGTCTAACGTTGTATCGAATTTTTTCTTACCATTCTGTAGTAGATAGCCTTTAGTATAGCTACCCAATTCGAGATCATAAAAAACATGTGAATTTTCTAAAATTTTGTTCGCCACAACTTTCCAACGATGACTGTCTTGTGCGTGACCAAATGAATCTGCAAGACTTGCGGCCACAACTAAGGCGCGGTAGGTGATCGATGTAGTGTAAGTCGAAGTGAGAAATTTTTCTTCCCACAGATCGTAACTCGCATGCGGCAGCCCCGTTTCATCATCAATAAACTCACTTAAAAAATTAGCGATGGGACGTATGAGCGAGGAGTACATGCCTTCGACAAATTCAATGTCTTTAGAGAATCTATAGTATTCTCCAAGCATAAATAAAATAATTGCCGTCTCATCCTCTTGGATGCCTAACTCGCTCTTTTTGCCGTGAAGCAACGGGTGCCAAGTGCTACCAATAGCTTTATCTGGTTGGTATTTGTGCATCAAGTAGCCATCGTCGGTCAGAATATCACGACAAAATTCAAAATATTTTTTTGGCTCATCGCTATAACCAAGACGTATCAAGGGCCAAATGGCGTACGCTCCATCACGGGGCCAAACGTAGGAATAGTAATCTCTTCCGTAGTTATAAATCGATGAATCACATGATGCAATAACGCCACCCCGTTTGTCTATATGTGCTTTTATTACCATCAAAGCTTTATTGCAGGCATCTCGGTATGTACCATCTGCTCTGTCTATTGATGGTTTTGCAATCGAAAGCCAATCTGCCCAAAACTGCCGAGTTCGTTTTTGTAATTCAGCTGCACCTTGTTTCTTAATGCTTTTATGTATTCGCTCAGCACCGAACTGAGAATCTGAAGCAATGATCCAATAATCAACATCTGTTTGAGACTGTGCGGCTATTTTTAAGGATAATCGCAAACATGAATCGACTCCACCGTGCTCTACTGCACAACCAGAAAGCTCACCATCTTCGGCGTCGACGTATGTTCCTTTTTTTCCTTCAATTCCGTAGTTACCAACCGCAAATTGATCACAAGTTTTGCCATTGCTTTGCGCGTAAACAAGCAGGGAACAGCGCCCTTTATAATCAAGAATGTACTTTTCTTCGGGTTCGTACAGTGCAGTATCCGAAGAGCCTTCATTAGAGATCTGAAACACTTGATGAAAAAATAATCGAATCTCACGTTTCGTGTCGGATAAATTTTTTACCACTGCTTGTCTGATAAATGCGTTGACTGAACTATCTACAAAATCAGCTAGCTTAATGGAGATCGATAGCTTATCATTGGTCATCGTAATATCGCTAACCAGAGCATCGTTATCAAAAGAAGTATCGATTTGCCAACTGCTGTCATCCACCCAAGAGAATGTACCGTCGACCCATACACCAATTTTATGGTTCATGCTTCGGGCGGTTGTCAAATTATCTAATCCAACGTACGGATAGTAGAAGTCATGCACCAAACCATGTTCATTTAATCCAACTGCGAGTTGACCGTTACTAAGAATTACTGGACGCGACATGTACCCTCCCCATTTCTCTCATTATACGTCATAACCTTTATTAGCCAGACGAAAACGAATATTTTGGTAGGCATTCATAAAATTCATAAATGCTTCGTATGGCGATTCGTAAGGACTAAAGTATGCGTGAATATCTCCGTCTTTAAACCACTTAGTACACATATAGTAGAAGTGGTCAGAAGTTTGCAATTTTCGCCAATCCTCGATGAGGCGCAGGTCGTTAGTGTCGAGTATGTTAGCCTCTAGCTTATACAGCTCTATTATGGCTTGCTGCTGCATGGGATTACCGAGCCACGCACTCAGATCTCTCTCGGTGTCAGCCCAGGTTATGGTATGAGGAACATCTATGTGACCCATGTCCGGGTAGGTATCTATGGCTTCGCTAATTGTCATGAAGCCACGCTCATTATCTTGACACCATCTATCACTAAAAGCTTTTAAGAATTTGAATATGCCGGTATCGGCCCACTGATGTTCCCCGAACGTCTCGTAATCCATAAACAGGTTAAAGATTTGGGCGTCTTGAACGCCGTTAAGCCAATTAGTGTAGGTCCCAGCATCAAGTGGCCACTCACTCCAATTTTTATCACCAAAACGAAAGGCAATATCGTCACTGAGCTTATAATTTTTTAGCAGTAACTTTATGGTATCTGTATTTGCTGGCCTGTACACATAGTTTGAGTTACGCCACTGTAGTACGGGGTCCCAGCCCTCTGCCAGTATGCCTTTATAGCCTGCATCGTCAGCCCACTTGGCAAGTTCATTATTGTAGCTTAGCTCAGTATTACGAAATACTCGGGGCGTTTGGCCAAAAACCTGCTCAATTTTCTGTCTATGCATAGTAACTTGCTGCTCAAATTCGGACCTTGAGTAAAAGAAAGCTAGGCTATGGTGATAGGTCTCGGCCACGATCTCGACTTTACCAGTTGCTACCAGGCGCTTAAAGCTATCCAGTACATCGGGGCGCCATTGTTCGAATTGCTCAATTATCGTGCCCGTAATTGAGAGGCTAATTTTAAAATTAGGATGCCTCTGCAGCAAATCCAGCAAAACTTTATTGGTAGGCAGGTAGGATTTCTCCGATACTTTATCGAGAATGCTTTTATTATTGGTTAATGTTTCATCATTAGCGTTAAAGTAATGCTCATCATGTCCGGCATCAAACACATCATACTGCTTTATACGGTACGGTTGATGAACATGTAGATATAGTACTATTGCACGGCTCATGCTCGCTCCTGTGCTGGGTAGCGGTACTTTGCGTACGTCTTATTCATATGATGCGCGGTTTCATGCCAGCTCATATTTTGAACTTCAAGGTAGGCATTTTTTTGAATCTCTTGAATTAATTCTGGGTACTCAAAACAATTTAGAATATAGCTAGCCAATTTATGCTCGTCCCAGAAATCGACCTTCAATACATTATGCAGTATTTCAGACACACCTGACTGCTTGCTTATAATTGCTGGGGTACCATGAAGTATCGATTCTAGTGGCGTCAAACCAAAAGGCTCCGAGACTGAAGGCATTATAAATAGATCGGCAATAGCGAAGGTGTCATGCCACTTTTTACCGCGAACAAAATCACTAAAAAATACATCTCGACTACAGTCAAGTTCTGCAGCCAGGGCGATGAGTTCGTTTTTTTGCTCTCCTGAACCAGCAATTACTAACAGTGTCTTAGGATTGCGATCATGAACAATTGCAAATGCACGGAGCAGATGGGTGAGGCCTTTCTGTACCGTTAATCTACCAATATTCGCAACAACCTGGTAGCCCTGTCCCTTAAGTGCTGCTACGACCCTGTAGTCATTCTCCTGCGAAATAACATCGCGGTACATATTCGGCAAAATACTGTTATGTATGACGTGTATACTTTCAGAAGGGATGTCATACTCCCTCATTATCGCTCTTTTGGTATGTTCGCTAACCGCAATAATGCCATCTGCGAGGTTCAAGCACGTTTCCTCGATCTCTCGTACCATTGGGTTTCCATGGCTGCCACCTGCACGATCTGCTTCAATAGAATGAACATGCATGAGCACTGGTCTATTGTATTTTTGTCTAAGCCGTAGTGCTGCACGAAACGTAAGCCAATCATGAGCATGTATCACGTCAAACGGTTCGGTGAATTCAAGGTCTCCAATTGCTTGCTCATACGAAGCTTGATAGCTAAATAAGTCATGCCAGGAATACGTCTTATCTGTATGGGTGTACTTATATGATTCATAGCTATTACCAGCACTCTGAACATTGGTAACGCCAGCTGGTAGGGCTGATCTGATGTTCATAAAATCAATATTGTGGTCAGCATCATAGGGTAATATGAAGTCAATATCAGCACCGCTCCCCGCAAGTGCCTCACATAAACCATGGCATGCTATACCAAGACCACCACTGTTATAGGGAGGAAGCTCCCAACCAAGCATTACAACTTTCATACTACCTGCATACAGTATAGCGTGGCAGTATGGTTATTTTCAAACTGTTTACGCTTAAAATACTGAATGAAAACGAAAAGAATTACATATGTATAATAATCAACAATTGAGAAGTCCGTATATTTATTTACTTACGGTACTCTCGGCGCCAATCTTAGCGGGCAGATTCTTAGAGAATGCTAGCGAAGCAATCAAGAATGCGAATACAAAGAACATGCTCATACGAAGCGAATCAAGCTGAGATTCACTATACGTTGCAGCGACCGAATTGGCTGTACTTTCACTTCCACCGTTATCCAGTACGTACTGCTTTGCTTGCGCCTCAGAGACAATTCCAACGCCACTTTCTGAAGATGCTGTAATCGCTGTTTTTGCACTTGAACTTAAGTCGGGACTCGCTTGAATTGCAGAAGTAAACCCAGTCGTTAACGATAGTACAAAAATAGAACCAATCATAGCTGTACCAAACGATAAGCCAAGATTTTGGAATACACCTTGCAGACCACCGACTTCTGCCGACTCTTTCTCGGTTACAGCAGACATGGTGACATTTCCAAGCTGTGAAGCGAGCAAGCCAAATCCTGCACCAACAAAGAACAAACCAAGCCAGAATTTACTATCAACTAGTTCAGGACCGATCGCACTCAAGGTAAATAATGCGCCTGTTGCCATTACTATTTGACCGGCTCGAACTATTCGACGTGTAGATTTAACTGCTGAACGTTTAGACCCAATTACGGTGAATATTAGTAGACCTACGGAAAGCGGTACAAGTTTTAGGCCAGTATCAAGTGCATTGTAGCCTAGTATAGTTTGTAAGTAGACGGGGATAATGAAGAACAGCGATGCAATAGTAAAGAACTGGGCAGTCAACATAGTCAAACCACTGCGAAGTACAGGTATCTTGAGCATGGAAACTTTAAGTAGTGGCTGCTTTCCTTGATCAACCAATCGAACTTGTCGATCGTAGAATAATTTTAGGACAACAATACCAGCGATAATCAAGTAAGCCACTAAAGAAATTCCCAGTGGCGTAATTTCGGTGCCATTTATTTCAGGTGCACCGAGTGGCCTAATCCAGCCCCAAGCACGGCTTTGAAGAACTCCAAAAACGAGTAATGCCATTCCCGATGCTGATAAAAATACACTCGGTATGTCGAGCTTAACCTTACCCGAAACTTTTGCGTCTGTAATCTTGCTAGAAAATAGTAGGACAAATATCATAATGACTGTTTCGGCAGCAAAGACGTAACGCCATGAAAGATACGTCGTAACGTAACCGCCAATAACTGGACCTAAGGCAGTAGCGAGACCAATGGCCATTCCTAGTATCGAAAAGGCAACAACCCGGTCTTTTCCTTTATAGTTTGCCGCTGCTAATGAAGCAATTGCCGGGATGACTAACACCGCACCCAAACCTTCGATAATTGACCAGCCAAGAAATAAGACACCAAGTGTAGGAGCCAGCGCAGTCGTAAGTGAGCCTATACCATAAATAACACCACCAATACGAAATGCTCGCTGCCTGCCTAGAATATCACCTAATTTACCACCCGTTAGCATAAACGCTGCCATTGTGAGCGTAAAGACTGTAATTGCAGTTTGCATTCCCGTTATAGTTGTACCTAAATCACTGGCGACAGTAGATATAGAAACGTTCATAACGGTGCCATCTAAAACCATCACAAACTGAGCAAGGGCTAAAATGAGAATAGGTATCCATTTTTTCATTGCTCTTATTTTACCACATAGTACAAACACCCCCTAAACGGGGGTGCAGTAAAATTGTGCGACTACGAGTTTAGTAGATGTATTGGAAGTAACTAGCGGGCACAGTCCGTGAACTCACAACGTTCCAGCCAGCTCGATTCATTTCGCTTACCGTAACAGATCCATCAGCATTTACACTCTCGACATACACTACGTGCATACCGGCTTGACCTACGGCACCTGCACGCGGAGCAGCACCGGTAGCCATTCCTTGTGCGGCCGCTCGGGCGACCCATGTATTGGCATTACCAAGATTATTTGGCATATCCGGTCGGCGGTTTTTAACGTACCAAGTACAGTATCCGTAACCATATGAATTACCAGCACTACTCGAACGTCCAACTGAAGAAGTTGAAACCGTCGATTGTGTTGTCGCGCTTCGTGCAGAGGACGATGAAGCGACTTGTGGTGGAGGAACGATCGCTGGCAGTTCCCTCGGTACCAACTGCTCATCAGCAGTCGGGATAACGATTTGATCGTTTACATTTATAATATTTGGATCTGATATACTCGGGTTCTTGTCAAAAAGTCTCGTCCAGGTTGTTTGGTACCTTTCCGCAACTTTTGTAAGAGACTCTCCTGCAGTTACCGTGTGCGTCACTGGAGCAGGAGATACGACTACTTCAGTTGTCGGCTCTGCTGAAACGCTGCTTTTTTCTTTTTCTTGTTTCGTTTCTTCAGCAATTGTTTGGCTGATTATATTCGTTGGTTTCGTTACCAACGCTAATTCTGGCGACAGTGCATTAACTTTAGCCGTATTCGCAACAAAAGTTACGGCGACCAAAAATAAGCCTGTTTTTAACAGGTTATACTGCATGTTAAATTTTCCTCCTAAAATATATTTGTCATAACAAAGCAGGGCACACATTACCTAGTGGAAATGGACCCAAAATGCGACTTTTTCACCTCACGTGATTAAGACACAAGTTCTAATACTACATAGCTTAATTTCTAAGTCAAAGTGCAAGTCGGTCAACAGATACGAAAATGCGTTGCGTAATCAACAACACACATTTGCTTTCTAGAAAACATCAGGAAATAATAGTATTTATGGTTATTACATTAAAAATAAATTTTTTTGATATGTCGCGTTATTTTAGCCACTACTATATATACGCTATACTGTATGTATGAAAAACATAAGGAATTTACACAGCGGCTTTACGTTAATTGAAGTATGCATCGTTTTAGTGTTTGTAGGAATAGTTGGGGCAGTCGGCTACCTTAGCTACAACCGGATAACATCAAACTCGAGCGACAAAACGACCAACATTACTGTACCCGTTGATAATCTAGTCACTGCCCATAATCAATTTGGTTTTAATGTGCTCCGTCAAGTAAAGGACGATAACAGAAATGTACTCATTTCTCCTACGAGTATATTTCTGGCTCTCAGCATGACCTATAACGGAGCTCAAAACGAAACCTATGCAAGTATGCAAAAAACACTTGGTCTACAAAAATATGATCTTGATAAGCTCAACAATGAAAGTAAATCGCTCGATAGCAGTCTGCAAAAACCTGGCGAAAAAGTCGAACTTTCTATTGCCAATTCACTGTGGTTAAAAGACGGTATAACGTTCAATAAAGAGACGCTCAAGACTATAGAGAGTAACTATAATTCTGAAGTTAAAACGCTTGATTTCACTGCAAGTAGTGCACCCAACACCATAAATAAGTGGGTCAGCGACAATACTAATGGAAAAATTCCAACCGTCGTAAATAAAATTCCTGCAGATATGCGTATGTACCTTATAAATGCAATTTACTTCAACGGCTCATGGACAAAAGAATTTAATAAGAATAGTAGCTATGATGACACTTTTACGACCGCAAAGAACGGCGACCAAAAAGTTACCTACATGTCAAAAAGTGAAGACGGAATTGATTACCTAAAAAACGGCGATTTTGAGGCGGTCAGGTTGCCATACGGCAAAAATGAACGGCTTGCAATGTATTTTGTACTACCTAGTAAAATCGATTCATTCGTAGATACAGTATCAACAGAAAAGTGGAATAATTGGGCTAAGGAATTTAAGAAAAAAGAGGGCACCATTGAAGCGCCAAAATTCAAAGTAGAGTACGAAAATACACTCGATAAAACACTGCAATCTATGGGCATGAATATCGCCTATAGCGATGACGCAGATTTTAGTAAATTCTCGACGTCTACGCCATTAAAAATTGGTGAGGTTAAACACAAGACCTTCATTGATGTAAACGAGTCAGGAACTGAAGCAGCAGCAGTTACCAGTGTTGGTATGGTAGAAACAACCAGTGTTCAGCCTGAGAATGATCGCTTCTATCTGAAGCTCAATCGGCCATTCTTTTACGCAATCGCCGATACGAAGACTGGTGAACTAATCTTTACGGGGATACTAAACAATCCTAAAAATTGACATACGTCTATACGACGTACAAACTAGAAGGTATCCATGAGTAAAAACGACATCCTAACGCTTAGTAATGTTACGAAAACATTTGGGAATAGTAATGCTGTCGACGCTATTAGCCTAAAAATTAAACCGGGGGAAATTTACGGATTCCTTGGACCAAATGGAGCTGGCAAAACAACCACGATCCGTATGATCATGGATTTTATTCGTCCTACTGCTGGCACAGTCAAACTGTTTGGCAAAGACAATGCTGAAGGGGTTTCAAATGCGCTACAGCGCGTTGGGTTTTTATCGGCCGATAGTACTTTGTACCCAAATTGGACCGCGACGCAACATATCGAATTCGTTGAACAAGTTCGAGGAGCATCCGCAGAAGCGCGTTCATTAGCCTCGCAATTCGGTCTAAAGCTCAATACGAAATATCGTCATCTATCGTCAGGTAATAAGCAAAAATTAGCGCTCGTTTTAGCACTAATGAATAAGCCCTCGTTGCTCGTGCTTGATGAGCCAACGAGAGGACTCGACCCGCTACTACAGCAAGAGCTCTACGATATTCTGCTTGATTATAAGCGTAGGGGTGGTTCTGTCTTTATGTCTTCGCATAATTTAAGCGAGGTACAAAAAGTCTGTGATAGCGTTGGCATAATAAGAAGCGGAAAGCTTGTAGCAAGCGAGACGATGAATACTTTACGAAAATTAAATACCCATGAAGTGAGCGTACAATTTGTTGGTTCCATTAAAGCAGATGCGTTTAAAGCAAAAAATATAGAAATTAAACATAGTTCTGCTAACCACATAGTCGCCCATGTTCATGGAGACCTAAATAATTTTCTGGCTGCAGTTGCGAAACATACGGTGAGCGATATTGAAATTACCCATGTATCGCTTGAGGACATGTTCATGAGGTACTACAAATGAATGCATACGCTCAGACATGGGCAATCATACGTAAAGAGCTCTACCAAAGGCGCTGGGCTCTGTTTGGCTACAGCTTAGCAGCTATAGCTTTCTTGCTACTGTACATATTAATCTATCCCTCATTCCAGAGTGAAACTGCAAAATTTAATGAACTCCTCGAAGCGTATCCTAAGGCACTTCTTCAGGCTTTCAGCATAGATCAATTACAGCTTTCAACATTTGAAGGCTACATTTCAGCTGAACATTTTAGTTTTGTATGGCCGCTAATGGCAATATTTCTATCGATGTCTCTTGCGGGTGTTGCATTCGCTGGCGAAATAGAAAAAGGCACCATGGCATTTCTTCTAAGCCAACCCCTCAGTCGTGCACGGATATTTGTCGCAAAATACTTAGGAGCAATCGTAGCTCTTACTATTTTTGTCGTACTATCTATCCTCGCCATAATACCGTTAGCGGGTTTGCAAAATATTTCAGTAGATGCAGGCAATATCCTAAGGACGGCTACTATTAGTTTACTATTTGCGTGGGCAATATATGCACTATCGACTATGGTATC
>CAYMTU010000022.1:12304-13512 GCA_964393455.1 uncultured Candidatus Saccharibacteria bacterium | reverse complement strand
TCTGCCGACGATCGTGCGCAAGGCCGAGGTGTACGAGCGCTACTGGCGGTCTGGCCGGGAGGCGGCGATCCACGAGGTGTTCCCCCGGGTGTTGTGGAGCGTTCCCGACCCGGCGCGGGCCGCGGCACTGGGCCGGGCACTCGATGGCAAGCGGGGAGTGACGAGCGATCTGCACCGCGTCGCCGTCACGGACGAGACGGTGGCGGTGCTCATGACAAATCAAGAAACGGAAGGAGGTGACAGATGAATGACACGAACCAGGCCCGCCTGCGGCGGGCTACCAGTAATGAGGGAACCAGCGCCGAGTTGCCAGTGGGCCGAGTGCTTGTTGGGGACGCTGTGCGCCACTTGCGTTGGTTGCCGGATGGCTCGGTGGACACCGTGGTGACCTCGCCGCCCTACTTCATGCTGCGGGACTACGGCATGGACGGCCAGATCGGCCTGGAGCCGTCGGTGGCGGACTGGGTGGACCGGCTGTTGGCTGTACTCGACGAAGTGGCCCGGGTGCTCAAGCCCACCGGTTCGGTCTGGCTGAACCTCGGCGACACCTACGCCCGGCGAATCGACCACGGTGCTCAGCCGAAGAGCTTGGTGCTTGGTCCCGAGAAGCTGTTGGTGGCATTGACGGAGCGAGGCTGGCGGGTGCGAAACAAGGTCGTGTGGGCCAAGCCCAACCCCCTGCCGGCCTCGGTGCGGGACCGGCTCAACAGCACCTGGGAGCCGTTGTACCTGCTCACCCGCCAAGACGACTACTGCTTCGACCTCGACGCCATCCGGATACCGGCCAGATCCCGCCTCAACCGGCCCTCGCTGGCCGGCGCCCGCACCAAGTACGGAGTGCGTGGCCCGGGACGGCCGGCCTGGTCGGGGCCGCTGGCAGGCAGCAACTCCGGGCTGGAGAAGATGAAGGCTGGCGGTCACAGCTCGCACCCGCTCGGCAAGAATCCCGGCGACGTCTGGACCATCGCGACCGCCAGGTTCAGGGGCGCTCACTTCGCAACCTTCCCCGAAGCCCTCGTGGAACCGGCGCTGCTGGCCACCTGCCCCGAACGGGTATGTCGCAGCTGTGACACACCGTGGCGGCGAGCCCGGGTCGTCCGCCACCTCGGTGCGGCAGCCGTGAAAGGCGCACTGCGCAAGTCCTGTGGCTGCGCTGATCCGGCCTGGCAGCCCGGCGTGGTGCTCGACCCGTTCATGGGAGCCGGCAC
>CAYMTU010000022.1:0-12294 GCA_964393455.1 uncultured Candidatus Saccharibacteria bacterium | reverse complement strand
GAAGATGTGCAGGCCGTGGTGGCCGAGCGGCTGCACCGGCGCTGGCTGGGAATCGAGCTGAACCCCGACTTCGCCCGGATGACCACCGAGCGCATCCGCCAGGCGAAGGAGTCCGCCGCATGAACCCGGGGCCTCGTCGGTGGCCAGCGGCCGGTACCCAGATCCCACCGTGGGATCGCCGGTCGCAACCGCCGAGGAGGTGGTGTCATGGCTGGAGACGACAAGTCCCCAGAGGAGCGGAAGGTCAAGACCTTGGCCATCCGCTTGGACCCGGAGCTGCATGCCCAGTTGAGCGTCATTGCTCAGCTGCGCAGCAGCACCATCACCGACGAGATCCGCGAGGCCCTGGCTGCACATGTGGCAGCCCTGGCGTCGAGCAACGATCTCGCCGGATCGGCTGCCTCGATGCTCGACGAGATCGAGCGCGAGGCAGATGCCCGACGCGAAGCCCTGTCGACCCTGTTCGGGTCGGCGGAGGCCAAGCCGAAGGCTGCCCGCCGCACCAGCGGGCGCAAGGCCACCACCGAGGACGACTCAGCCACCAGCTGAGCGCCGACCCCGGAGTGGCACGTGGCAGGGATGGCTTGGACGAGCGCAGGGTGACCTGCGAACGGACAAGCCATCTCCTGCCGGCACATGAAGGAACGGACCATCCCGCCTACGGCGGGAACCCACTAACGAGGAAGGAGGTACCGATGGGAGAACACAATCGAGAGCGGGGCCACGATGCGGCCGCAACTGGATGGGAGGCCTACGACGCCGCACCCCGTGACGGTCCTTGGCTGTTCGTGGCCGTGACGAAAGCGTGGGATTGCGGCGAGATCAGGGGCACATGGGTACGGGCCACCGCCAGCACCACCGAGGTGCTCGACGTCCTCGCCGCCGCCGTCGGTCATCGCTACGAAGCCGACGAACTGGCCGTCGTCGACCAAGTCGGCATCGTCCGCCAGGTCCCGGAGACGCTGGCATGACCGAGGAGACGCCCGCCGAGCCAGGGCTATTCGAGGACCATGAAGCAGATCTGCCGTGGCCACCGCCACGCATCTACGTCGCCAGCCTGAGCGACTACAACGCCGGGATCCTGCACGGCACCTGGCTGGAGGTTGATTCCGACGCCGAGCAGCTGCAGCAGCGGATCGACAGCATGCTCGCCGCCTCACCCACCACGAAGCGCTACGGCGACATCGCAGAGGAGTGGGCAATCCACGACTACGAAGGCTGGGGACCGCTGAACCTGAGCGAGTTCGAGTCGCTCGACCGGCTCACCATCTTGGCTGCGGGCATCGGGCAGCACGGACCGGCCTTCGCTGCCTGGGTCGACTACACCGGCACCACCGACGACAACCTGATCGAGCAGTTCGAGGACCGGTACCAAGGCGAGTTCGACAGCCTGGTCGACTACGGCGAGCAGCTGCTGGACGACTCGGGTCTGTCGCTCGACGGGATCGAGCTGAGTCCCGAGAGCTTCCGTCAGTACCTCCGCATCGACATCGACGCATTCGTCCACGACCTGGTAGCCGGTGGGGTCATCTTCACTACCGAGAGCGACCGAGGCATCTATGTATTTGCCAACTAGCCGATGTCGACTTGATGTTGTGGAATTAACGCAAAGCTTCTCTTTTCGTCGTTTGTTTGAGACAATGAGTACATGTCATTTGATGACGAGTACGCCATCGCCCCAACTAAAGAACATTTGCCGCTGTCCTATCTTCGCAAGACCAAGGGAGATCCCTTCGGTGACTTCATTCGCCGCCGAAGGTTCGAACTTGGAATCACTCTGCGGGAACTTGAGGAACGCACCGGACTCGACAACTCCCGCCTCTCACGCTGGGAGCACGGCACCAAGCGGCCTGTCAGCCCCGACCTCATGCCCCAACTCGCCGACGGCCTGGAGGTTCCGGTGAGCGACCTCTACCACCTCGTAGCGCCTGACATGGCCGACGCACTGCCCGAGCTGCGTCCCTATCTGCACACCAAGTACGGAGAGCTGGCGCCTGACGAGGTTCTGGTCGAACTAGCCAACCACTGCGAGAAGGTGCTTGCTGAGCACGGTGTCAAACCTGCGCAGCTGGTGTACGACTCGGCCCTGAAGCGGCGTCGGGATGAGTAGTAGCCAATTACATGAACAAGGAGGGGGCACATGGGAACAAGCGATCGACAAATCAAATCATCATCAAACCGAGGACCGTTTCAGTTGCGGCCGACGGATTCCGTCGCCATAGCTGGGGGGACCGAACGACCGAAGGGACCCCCAGTGGGAACGAACCCCGCCAACCAACCTGACGAGACCGCCGCGCGCGGTCTCGTTTCATCATCAGGCTCCGGCCGTGCAGCCATCTACCTGCGAGTCTCAACCGCGGAGCAGGCCGAGACCGACTTCAGCGACGAAGGCTTCTCGATCCCAGCTCAGCGCGACGCTTGTCGACGCAAGGCCGAACTGCTCGGGGCTGCCGTGGTGGACGAGTACATCGACCGGGGAGAATCGGCGCGGTCGGCTGCACGACCCCAGCTCCAAGCGATGCTGCAACGCCTTCGACTGGCACGCGACATCGACTATGTCATCGTCCACAAGATCGACCGCCTTGCCCGCTCCCGCGAAGACGACGTCAGCATCGTCATGGACATCCGTACCAGCGGGGCACAGATCGTTTCCGCATCAGAGAACATCGACGACACCCCAAGCGGCAAGCTGCTCCACGGCATCATGGCCACGATCGCCGAGTTCTACAGCTCGAACCTCTCGGCCGAGGCGCGCAAGGGCATGGAGCAGAAGGCCAAGGTCGGCGGCACTCCGTACCGAGCGCCGATCGGCTACCTCAACACCATCGAGATGGTCGACAGTCGCCAGGTCCGCACCGTCACTGTCGACACCGATCGCGCAGCCCATGTTCGCTGGGCCTTCGAAACCTTCGCCTCCGGCGAGTGGACCCTCAGCCAAATGACCGAAGCGCTCAAGGAACGAGGACTCACCAGCAAGGGCGACAAGCGCTACGCACCGCAGGCGCTCGTGCGCAGCAAGGTCCACAACATGTTGCGCAACCCGTACTACGTCGGAATGGTTCGCTACAACGGCGTGCTGTACCCCGGCAGGCACGAGCCCCTCATCGATCGGGCTCTGTTCGACGATGTGCAGACCGTGCTTGATGACCGCAAGGGCACCGAGAAGCCGGTCAAGCGGACGCACTACCTGAAAGGCATCCTCGCTTGCGGCTACTGCAAGCGGCGCCTGGGACTCGGCTGGAGCAGCTCGAAGACGGGGGTCAAGTACCCGTACTTCTTCTGCCTGGGAAGACGCGCCCCCAAGTCGAACGGCTGCACGTTGCCTTACCTGCCCATGGAACAGGTGGAGACCAGGATCGAAGAGTTCTGGACCCGGGTCAGCATCGGATCGGACCAGATCGAGTCCATCCGGGTCGGGGTCATCGACCTGATCCGTCTCGCCGCCGAGCATCATCAAGGCGAACTCGACCACCAACGGCTTCGCGTGGAGCGTCTCGATGCGGAGGAACAGAAGCTCCTCGCGGCCCACTACGCCGACGCCGTCTCACTCAGCCTGCTCCAGAAGGAGCAACGGCGGATCTCTGGAGATAGAGCCAACGCGGAAGGGATCCTCGCCACCCTGTCGATGGAGTCCCGGGCAATGGAGCGCACCTTGGAGGAGGCTCTTGGCCGCATCGAGCGCTGCGACGAGGTGTACCGCACCGGCAGCACCAAGGTGCGCCGAGATCTGTGCTTCGCCCTGTTCAACCGGCTCTACATCTGCGAAGAGGGCGTTGTCAGCTCCGAACTGGCAACTCCCTACGCGCAGATCCTCGACCCCGACCTGCCCGAGCGGCTGGAAGCCGACAAGGCGGTCATTGCCGAGGGACGGCTTCGGGACCTCCTGTCTGGGGACGACGGAGAGGCCCCTGGGGCCGAGGATGACGAACGCCCCGACCTTGATGGCCGGGGCGTGTCCAATTCTTCTTGGGGTTCAAACCTGAACCTTCTGGTGGGCGAGGTGGGACTTGAACCCACAAGGTCGTTAAGACCAACAGATTTTAAGTCTGTCGCGTATACCAATTCCGCCACTCGCCCTTAAAACTACCAACGTATTATAACCGACACGTACCCAGATGAAAACATTTGCAGTAAAGGGGGGGTCCCCAAAATGGAACATTTTAGGGGAAAAGGAAGACACGCTAAGACCAAATGTAAAGCGCGCGACTTGATCGCGCGTTTTTAATATTTGGTTAGAATATAGTCTGACGTGGAGGCACCTACCGGATTTGAACCGGTGTAAACGGTTTTGCAGACCGCTGCCTAACCACTCGGCCAAGGCGCCAAACAAGAGATAACTTGTATAGTCTAACAAGAAAAAGTAAAAACTAAAAAGTTAGACTAACACGTCTTACAACATTGTATCGGGCTGATACTGTAACTCACTACCCTTAAGTGCAAAAGCACCAACACTCTTAACAACTCTTGGCGGCTGGCAAGCTGCATCGACAATCACAATTTCTCCGGGATGCACTACAAGTCCCGTAGCTGCGTCAACAGCATCTACAGAACTCGGAACCACTTGACCGCTCTCAATTCCTCCGACGTGAACGTAGTGAAGACGCCCAGCGAACTCCTTGCCCGGCAGATATCCACGGCTAAGTCGAATTCCCGGGTCCTCGTTTGGGCCTCCAGGAAACTGCACACGCGAAGTAACTCTATCTATCTCAAACTGTTCTGACATTCAACCTTACCTCTGTTAATAAAATATTAAGTATTTTTAAGTCAAGTTTCTATATTACCATTTTGGCTTATGCTTGTCAATACACTTTCATGCACGACACTCATGTTCAAACTTGCATTATTGCTAGTGCTATACTAGGTAGTAATACTATTAAACATTACAAGGTCATCATGCTCCTCATTAGCTATTTTATATTTGGGCTAATAATCATAATCCTTATTTTCTGGAAATTTATTTTTTTACGGAATCCAAATCGTTTAATTCCAAAAGATAAAGACATTATCGTCAGCCCCGCAGATGGCAAAATAATTGATATCTTAGAGTTTCACAACAACAACGTACGACTTTATAAAGGAAATAAAAGATTCTTAGGCCTGATTAACACAATAACTAGTGATGTTTCGAAAAGCGGGTATATTATCTCGATCTTCATGAGTCCATTGGATGTACATTATAATCGAGCGCCGGTATCGGGTGAAATAATAAACGTGCAACATACTAACGGCAAATTCTTACCAGTTAATACTATTGAAGCAGGTCTGGAAAACGAAAAGTCAGAAATTACTATAAAGGGTGATAAAATTACCCTTAAAATGATCCAAATAGCAGGATTTTTGGCAAGAAGAATAGTTACCTATAGTAAAACTGGCAGTCAAATTGACAGAGGTCAAGTAATTGGCTTGATTAATCTGGGGAGCCAAGTCACACTGGTAGTACCTGATTCGATTCAGATAAAAATTAAAAAAGGCGACCGAGTGGTTGCTGGAGAAACAATCATTGCAAAAATCAATTCATAAAATAATGACCTTACCAGACTATGTGACACTACTTAATTTAGTATCTGGTCTTCTGTCGATATATAGTGCCATACACTCTCATTTCACACTGGCGGCATTCTTACTGCTTGCTGGGGTTATGTTCGACTTTTTTGATGGATATTTAGCGCGCAAACTAAAAAAAGAATCTGATTTCGGCGCAGAACTTGATTCGCTATCTGATCTAGTAACATTTGGTGTAGCGCCAATGGCACTGATTATGGCCTACTATCGCGTTGACTGGCTATCGTTACTTTCAATTTCCTTGCCTGTTTTTGGTGCGCTTCGATTAGCTCGACACAATATTAATAGACACCTAACAATTGGATACCTAATTGGGTTGCCTATAACCACCGGTGGAATTGCAATACCGATCGTAGTACTACTTGGACTAAATCAATACTTTGCAGCTGCGACTATAATCGGGCTTTCAATTTTTTATGTAAGTACCCGGAGAGTCAATAAACTTTCCCATTAAATAACCTAGTGCATTAGATCTTTTACTGTAAAATCAATAGCTAATCCATGGCATAGATTCATAACGTATCAGAATGCATTTTAATTACGTAATTTGTTGCGTTTTATGAAATCATTTACTAGACTCTTCTTATGGCTAGACCCGACAATTCCCAAACGAGTGTAAGAAAATTAAATATGGTAGGCAAGAAATCTTTCGCCGTAAGTATACCTATTGAAGTAATCAAGCAGCTGGCATGGGAAAAAGGCGATACATTATCTGTTCGTAGACAAGGCAACAAAATAGTAATTGAAAAAGAGGTTTAATAGTGTGTGGAATTATGGGAAGCATCGGCTCGAGATCTGCCAAGCAAGTTGTATATTCAGGCTTAAAGCGCCAGGAATATCGCGGCTATGACTCGGCAGGTATTGCGGTACTAACCGAGAAAATAAGTACCTCAAAAAATGTTGGCGATACGAGCAAAATTGACCTTAGTTCTCTATCTGACACTGCCACCGTAGGTATCGGACATACTCGCTGGGCAACGCACGGCAAACCTTCTGTCCATAATGCGCACCCCCATACATACGGTCAGATCACGCTAGTGCACAACGGTATTATTGAAAACTTTGAAGAATTAAAACAGCTCATAGATGTTAGTAAACTAAAGAGTCAGACCGACAGCGAAGTACTTGCAGCGGTGATTAATCATTTTTATCATAAAACTAATGACTTACTTGAAGCTACAAAGCTAAGCTTGCTTTCTGTAAAAGGCACCTTTGGCATCATAATGATTTCACCCGTTGCCCCCAATCAAATAATAGCTGCTCGTCGGGGTAGCCCGGTCGTCATAGGAATTGATGATAACCAATACTACATAGCTAGCGACCCGAGTGCAATCATCGATTATACCGACAAGGTAATCTATCTTGAAGATGACCAAGTTGCTTTACTATCACCAGATACTCTCGACGTTTACGATCTCGACCTTAAACATCAAAACACCAACGTAAGTCTTCTTGACGGAATTGACCACAAAGCTAGTAAAGATACATTTGATAGCTACCTGGAAAAAGAAATATTTGAACAACCAAAAGCCTTAGTAAATACTATGCTCGGAAGAGTTAACGGTGACGGGTCTATTAGACTCGGTGGACCCCATTTAACGAATCAAGAGATTCAAGGAATTAATCATATCGTTATTATTGGATGCGGCAGTGCTTACTATGCAGGATTTTATGCAAAGTATAAGCTGGAAGAAATACTAGGCATCAGCGTTAGTGTTGAGCATGGCAGTGAATTTCGCTACCGATACGGCGCTTATGATGCACCGCATACCCTGGCAATATTCATGAGTCAATCCGGAGAAACTGCAGACACCTTAGCTTCGCTCAATGAAGCTAAGCGACGCCAAATAATGACTATGGGTATCGTTAATACCGTTGGATCGACCCTAGCTCGAGAAGTCGATCATGGAGGCATATATCTACACGCAGGCGTAGAAACATCAGTTGCGAGCACAAAAGCTTTTACCGCCATGGTAACTGCCCTTCTAATGTTTGGAGGCTACATTTCTAATAAGCGAGGATTGAATAGCAAAATAATGCACGAGCTCGCACACGAACTCAGCAATTTAGAGCAAGAAATACGTGCGACGTTAAAACTTAAACCACAGATTGACAAGATAGCAAATGAACTTGCGCATCATCATGATTGGTTTTACCTTGGGCGTGGCGAAATGTATCCTGTAGCTCTAGAAGGCGCTTTAAAAATATCTGAGGTAGCATACACTCACGCTCAAGCGTTTCCTACCGGAGAAATGAAGCATGGTCCGATATCTCTAATTGATAAAAACCACGTTTCAGTACTATTGCTTCCTGAAGATGAACTTCTGTACGAAAAAGGTTTATCAAGCTTGCAAGAAATTAAAGCTCGAGATGGCAATACATTAACTATTTCTACGAGACCAAAACCTAATGACAGTAATTATCACATCCAAATAGCCCATAATGGTCCATACACTGACGGGTTAATAATGAATACCTGCCTTCAGCTTTTAGCGCTTTCGGTTGCAACTATCAAGAAACGAAATATCGACAGACCCAGAAACCTTGCTAAATCTGTAACCGTAGAGTAAAAAGTAGTTCTTAGATTAGGCGATACGATTGCAAAAAGTTACGAACGTTATCACTCAATATGAACCGTTGACCTATATTTAGTTGTCCTAACGCTCCAACCGATACCTTATTTTCATCGGCAATCATAGCAACAGCTTCGCTAACGACGGCTTCAACTATCGAATTAGCGTCTACTATTGGTCCGCTATCGCCTGCAACAATAACCTGAAGTTCATTCCACAGATTACTTCCGGCAACAATTGAAATAGTCTCTGGAATTACACTATTTGTAGAGGGTGCTGGAGACTCAGCTACTATTGGTGTATCTTTTTCCACTACAGATCTCTGACTTCTTTCCCGTGATTCCTCAATCGGTAAACTTAGAATGGGTTGTAACGTAGTAATTGGCTCAGTAGTCGCTGTAACTACTGTTGTAGTAGATTCGGAGATTTCATATGTGCCATCACTAGAATTTGATGAAACATTTTCGCTACCTAAATTTCGTGCTCCAACAAATACTGCCCCCAAGCTTAATACAGCAACAACACCGATTTTTAGTACTCTTTTGCTGGTGACGTTTTTAGGGAGCTCTTTGGAGCTGAGTTTACTTTCTAGTGTAGCTGGTTTGAATATTCTTGAAACGGCTCTACCAATTTTTTTTATACGTCCTACGGGCTGTTCAAAGGTATGCTGATCATCCAATTCAGAACTAATATCGAATAAGCCTGCTTCACCATTTCGAATATTTTCATCCCTAAGATCACCATAATTCGCAGCTGAGCTACGAGCGTACTCACCTGACCCTAACTCCATTGCTGCCAGAAACGATACTCTATCTTTATCAGAAAGAGCCACCATATCATTATCGCTAGATAATTCTAGCAATTCATTGGCGTCAACAATACCTAGCTCTTTGAATGGGTTTACTCCTTTTAGCAGCCATCCTTGAATTGCTTGCGCAATCTCAAGACGTGCAGCATCGCCTGCAGGCTCACCTTCCTGTGTTTCAATGCTCGTTCGCGACATTACACCAGGAATATTTGATGCGGTAGCGTATTCATGAATTAATCTTTGGGTGTTTTGAACAACAACGGTATCTTTCTCGGGAACAATAGTAATTCCAACCAGTCGCTTATCATCGATTCGAATAAGCTCATCAAGCTGCTGTTGAAGCTCTAAAGTAACATCGAATAAATTATGGCCAATTTTCGCTTCTGTTAAGTCATCTTCAAAACATCCGTTTTCTGGATAAAATACTGGCTTCATTGTTTTTAGCTCCGTTAGTTAAAATTACTCTACTACTTTTTTTACTTACTGTCAATTTTTACCAATTATGCTTATTGGGGTAATCCGCAATCCATGTAATAATGTAACTATAAATATTAAGAATGAATACAATACATAATTCAGTGCACTATGAAAAGTATTAAAATAAAAAAGTTTCGTAAAATACCGCTACTCAAAAGAATGTCTAGATCTAGATACCATGTACTAGTTTTTATTATGGCTTTTGCTATTACGGGTGGGATTTACAAATTGCTTTCGTCTGAAGCTGCGGTTATTTACACAAATGATCCAGGTCATGCATCTCAATGCATTCAGAATACGCCCAGTAAATCTGTAGTTAGGCCGGGTGAGCAATTCACTGCAATTGTAAAATTAAAAAACACTGGCACTACTACGTATGCTGGGGCTTTTGGTATTGCGCTCGGCGACCTTAACTATCCTCCTGCTACATGGAATGCTCAAGGCTATGATTTGAGTTCAAATATTGGACCAGGAGGAACAGCTAGCTTCAATCTTACACTGCGTGCACCATCAACACCTGGTGTGTACAAATTTGAATGGGGTATTGGCATAGCCTTGAATGGCTTTATGCGAACAGCATGCACAGGCGTAAACGTTACCGTCACAAACCCACCTGCAATATCTTTAATTGCTAATAATAGTAGTAACACCATTACTGTTACTCGAGGAAGCTCACTTACTCTCAGCTGGACAGCGACTAATAACCCGAGCACCTGCTCTGCCTCCGGTAGCTGGGGTGGCGCCAAGCCTGCAAGCGGACAAGAATCAAGAACAGCCGATACATCGACTGCCGGTACGCGCACATACACGCTCACATGCGCAAATGGAGTTGGCGGTAGTGCAGTATCGCGTACTGTTATTGTGACTAACCCGACTACTTCTCCTACGCCTTCAAACCCGAGCAATCCTTCCCCTTCACCATCGCCTTCAAAGCCCGGTACACCTTCTAGGCCAGGCACTCCTAACCCGAGCAATCCGGTGATAGTTCCCCCCGCTACAGCTACCGCTCCTCCAATACCAACTGAGTTCAGTTCAAAAATTGTTGATGATACATCAGTTGAATTAACTTGGGGTAAATCAGAGTATGATGGCATTTTACTCGGATATGAGCTGGATCGTTCGATAGATAATACAACTTGGGAAAACGTACATGATGATTTAATTAGTGCGGAAACATTCACGGATTCTGATGTTAAGTTTGAAACAACCTACTACTATCGGCTCAGAGCGGTCGGGCAAAATAACCTAAAGTCAGACTATGTAACCACAGAGGTTACGACTGAACAATTCAAGTCAAACACATCAGGTGATAGTACGCTCGTAAGTGAAGATCAGCGAGTAAGCGTATTTATATCTGCAGATTCAATTGATGGTGATGCGCAATGCGCATTACGAAACGATAATGATCTTCTTATTCCTTCTAAAGATGAGTACAGCGAATTCGTTGGGCCATATCAGATTTTATGCAAAAAAGAAGACGGCAGTATTATTGAAAATTTTGCTAAACCTGTTCGTATTAGCATCAATAACGAAAAGAGTGGATTCAAAAATCTAGCTTACTTTGGCTATGCTAATGATTGGCAAGAAATTGAAGGCACGCTACAGGACAATATCGGTAGCTTCGAAATGTCAGAACAAATTTCTTTCGCAGTACTTGGACAAAAAAGCGTTACACCGCTATGGCTTATCATTTTAATCTCATTACTCGTATTAGTCGTAACTATATTTGGAGGTCTTCGATTGCTGCTTTTCTTACGAAACCGCCAAGAACAAAATAATATCAAAAGAATCAGTGAAGATTACTACCATAAAGAACACGGTATTTAGTACTGTGCGTTATATTATAGTTTATACAAAAGGATACAAGTGAGTCACCCGCAAAAACAAAAACACATTAGACGACATAGAACTCTCGTCGTTAAAAAGCAGAAGAAACCACTGGTAGTTGATCGCCTTACGTATGCTGCAGCTATAATAGAGCCAATTATTACGATTCCACAAGCTGCAATAATATTTAAAAATCAAACTGCAGCAGGAATATCTCTCGGCTCATGGATCGGTTTTCAAGCATTAACAGCTATTTGGATATGGTACGCAATCGTACACAAAGATTGGCTTATATTTACTTACCAAGGTTTATTCTTCATAATTCAAGCAATCATAATTGCGGGGGCTATCATATACGGTGCTAGCTGGTGGTAAAAAAGTCCAATATACACAGTATACAACTAAACAAAAGAATCCAGCATGTGGCTGGATTCTTTGTTGTGTGTACTAAAACTTTACAAGATATGGGTATTCCTTACCTCTTTTTAAAAGTACTACGTAGCTAATAGTTTATGACTGTAACCCGACTTCGCTAATGCTTAATAAGACTTTGTTGCGCCGTCTTTAATCGCTTTTTCGGCGTTATCTTTGGACATCATTGCACATACAGTGGTTCCACATGTCTCGTGCTTACCCTTTGCCATAAAGCCGCCTTTTGCAGTTTGATGAATTTCTGGTGCTGTTAGTTCAACGCCCTTTTCCTTACATTTAACGCAGTATCCTGTAACCATGTCTATCTCCTATTTATATTGTTACTACTTTACCTGCATTATTATAACCTCAATCAAGAATTTACCTATACTAATAAGTAAAAATGACACCGAATCGTCTTTAAAAAATCGATTTTGGTGCGAGACACGGGACTCAAAAAAGCCGTGACCTGTCATGCGAGTAACGTCTTTGCCGTGGCGAATACAATTTTAAGAGGCCACGGGTTTGCGTTCAGATTCAATACCAGTAAAAAGGTCCGACACGAGGTCGGACTCTTTTACTGGTGGCTCTGTATTCCAAAGCTCGAACCTATTTTAACACAAAAAACTAACTGAG
>CAYMTU010000021.1:0-13704 GCA_964393455.1 uncultured Candidatus Saccharibacteria bacterium | reverse complement strand
GTCTCATCTTCTATTTCTTTTCTGAACTGTTCTATTGCTCCAGCAATTTCTGTATCTTCAGTTGAAATATCGAGTTTGATACGATCATCTACATGCAGATCGGCCTGTTTACGGGCATTTTGAACTTGCCGAATGACTTCACGCATCAGTCCTTCAGCCTTAAGATCTTTCGTTAGCTCAATATCGATCTCTACCTTAATATCTAACAGATTGTACGTAGTCTTTCCAGCTTCAACCACATCTGTAAACTTCTCGTCTCCTTTTAGTTCACGCTTCGGAACAATAACCACCTGCTTAACATTTAGTTCTTCGCCAATAATGTCCACGAGTTCTTGACGAATATCAGTCATACCGTACACAACTACTTTTGAGAGCGGTTGACGAACTTTGATTCGTTCTTTGGCGCGCTGAGCCAAGCCATAATTAATTGCCTCTCTTACTTTTGTCATATCACTTAAGAGAATTTCATTAATATGACCAGTTTGAGGCCAATCAAGCAAATGAACAGACTCTCCTCCGGTGAGCTTTCTGTAGAGCTCTTCCGCCAAGAATGGGGTGAATGGTGCCATAATCATCGATAACTGCGTCAGTACGTAATGTAGCGTCTTATACGCCTCATTCTTATCAGTATCATCGCCACTCTTCCAGAAACGACGTCGACTACGTCGAACGTACCAATTTGATGCATCGTCTAGAAATGGCAAGATCGGTTTCATTGCATTTGGTATATCATAAACGTCCATGTGTTTCTCAACTTCTTGTGTCAACTGATGGACGCGACTAATTATCCATGTGTCGAGAGTATTTTTACATAATTCGGTAGGGTCTTCATGTTTTCCATTCCACTCCCAACCATCAACTTCTGCGTACATAGTAAAGAAGTCATACATATTCCAGACCATACTAAGTTTTCGAGCAACATCACCCACTTCTTTGTCGCGTACGGCAAAATCTTCCCCGTTAAGTACTGGCGAGGAAAGAATCAGAAAGCGCAAAGAATCAGCCGAGTACTGATCCATAAGCTCATTCGGGTCAGTAAAGTTACCGCGTGATTTACTGAGCTTATAGCCATCGTTGCCCATTAAGTTACCGGTTACTATTACGTTTTTAAACGCGTTATGTCCAAATAATCCTACATTCACCGTATGCATATAGTAAAACCACGCTCTTACTTGACCAACGTATTCAACGATAAAATCTCCAGGAAAATTAGCTTCAAACTTTTCTTTATTTTCAAAAGGATAATGAAACTGTGCAAATGGCATACTGCCACTTTCAAACCAACAGTCCATAACCTTATCTATTCGTGTATACGTTATGCCCTCTATTGTAAAAGTAATATCATCAACCCAAGGTCGATGATAGTCTTCCAGCTCAACACCCGATAGTTCTTTTAGCTCAGCATAGCTACCGACAACTTTAATATGTTCCTGTCCATCTTTGTCGGTCCCCTTCCAGACAGGCATCGCCGTAGCCCAAAATCGATCACGACTTAAGTTCCAATCTGGTGCTGTACGTACAGTATTTTCAAAACGTCCGTGTTTAATGTGCTCTGGGAACCAAGTGATATTCTCGCTATTCTCAATAAGCATTTGCTCTTTTTGCCCCTGAACATCCATAAACCAACTAGGATGCGCCCGATACATTAGTTTTGTACCACATCGATGACAGTGAGGATAACTATGTTTAATATAGTCAATTTTCCAAACAACTCCCTGTTCGTGCAATGTTTTTGCAATCGTTTTATTTATATCCCAAACGTTTTCGCCCTTCCAAACCCCCTCTGTAAAGATTCCGCTCTCATCCAATGAATGAACCACAGGTATTTTATTCACCTGAGCAAGTTCAAAGACTGCTTCCCCATATGCTGGTGCCAAATGGACAATTCCAGATCCATCTTCAGCGCTCACATAATCGGCATGCCAAATTTTATGCGCGTTTTTGCCTCTATCGGAAAATAATGGCTCATATTTTTTCCCGACCAATGTAGATCCTTTAATGGTTCCTAGTACTTTATAATCGAGTTTCTGGTGCTTTTCATCTGTTAATGCTTTATCTACAAGATCTTTAGCAAGAACCAACGTTTGATTATCAACCAGTACTTTTAGATAATCGAAATCCTTATTAACCGCTACTGCAGCATTTGCAGGTAGTGTCCACGGAGTTGTAGTCCATGCGAGCAGTGAATAGTCTTCATCTATCACTTTAAACTTCACAAATACGCTCGGATCGGTCACGTCCTGATATGCACCTGCGTCCATGGTTACTTCGGCTTTAGATAACGGCGTAGCATCTCGAGTACAGTACATGAGTACTCGTTCACCCTCGTATATTTTGCCCTTTTCGTATAACTCTTTGAACGCCCACCATACCGACTCCATATAATCTTTATCCATGGTCTTGTAGGCGCCCTTAAAGTCCACCCAGCGACCTATGCGATCGATAGTGTCTTCCCAAAGATCACCTGTTTGAACCATATTCTCTCTGTTTGCTCGAATATAATCTTCTAGACTTACTTTTGTCCCAATATCTCTTCGGTCGGTGATTCCGAGTTTCTTTTCGGTAAAAGTTTCTGCTGGTAACCCGTGACAATCCCATCCCCAGCGACGTTCAACGCGTTTACCCTTCATCGTCTGATACCGCGGCACTGCATCCTTTACGATTGAACTAAGTAGCGTTCCATGGTGCGGCACACCTGTTATAAACGGAGGTCCGTCATAAAATACAAAACTATTATCTTTCGGTCTTAATTCTACCGATTTTTCGAATGTCTTATGCTTCTTCCACCGTTGCACCAAATCCTTTTCATACTCTAGCGCTCGTCTTCTTGTTCCTGATTTAAACTTCATGGTTTTAACTTTCTTTTCTTAAAATAAAAATCACTTCTCTTGTCTGCCAGATCCCGCTATTCGGGAGGTACCATCTGGCTTCCAAAAGAAATGATTCTCTGACACCCCACAAAACTTGTTTTGCGGGAGCCCCATCTTTTAGCTCTTATTTATCGCTATTACGGGCTGCCCGGTGAGTTCTACTAATCGACTTTTGCGCCATGTCAACCTGCTTTAAGCAGAGCTTCAACTCTGCTGACATTCTTGGCATAATACTTTGTCAGAAACTCTGTTGCTCATGCATGGTACTTTCAGTACTATTTATTGCGCTACTCGTTTCTTCCTTGTCTTATGCTCAAGCGCAAGATCGATTGGTACAAATTTCAAGGTTCTTCTCACAGCTTCGCGGTTGATAGCCGCTCATCGCGCATAAAAACACGAACGCTTTTGTAATTTTTACTATACCCGATTAGCCCTTTGCGCGCAACAGATACTCGCAAGATAGCCCTCACGCTTGTGATATTTCGGTCAAAGTCCGGCGTTCAACCTAAACATTTTGCACGCTTGAGCTAATTTCGGAATAATCAAGAGGAGCGTAATTGAAATGTACTAAAAGTACATTGAAAGCGTACCGCAAGGATTAGTTCGAAAGTAGCCAAGAAGTCATTATAATCAGGAGCTTTGCTTCTGAATTAATGACTGTCGTGGAAATGTGCCTAGGACTGGGTGTAGTAGGCTAGTTCGTTCATAAGCGGCATAACTGGTCCTTCCCACTTCTTTAAGACACCACCGTTATTATCTAACGCTAATATAGCAGGGTAGCGAACGATGTCATACATAGTTGCGGTGGTAGCACCGTCTCTAGACTCTAGGCTGATAAGCTCCAAATCGTGTGCCATTTGCCTGGAAAAATCATGCGCAAAAGCCTCAACCACTCGGGCATGTTCTGAATGCGGATGGTATAGCACAATTACTTTCATTACCTCCAGTCTACCACAAGCACTATGCCTCATATATACACATTTAACTTTGCTGTATTTACTAGACTGAGGGTTTGAAAGAAGAACTGTCTGCTTGGGTGCAGTTCTAGGAAATTATGAGAGACACTCTGGTCTTATAGAGAGATTCATATTTGTGAGTAGTACAAGGAAGAAACGAGCAATGAGCGAGACGTACTTTATGGTACGTTAAGCGAGTAGCGGAGTTTATGACAATGTAATACTCCAAAAGCTCCGACACTATTTACGGTGTCGGAGCGATATGGAGCTCTTTACGACTAGCTACAACCGGTCGTAGAACCGCAGGCAGTACACACATAGCAGCTGCCTGCTCGCTGCGTCTGATTACCGCAGCTATAACAGAGTGGAGCTGTATCATCTAGGTTTGAGGATTTTGAGTCGCTACTAATCGATACTTCTGGTGCCTTCGCTGACTCAAGACTCACCTTCTTTACTTCCTCGACAACTTTTTTCGGTTCAACCGCTTCAAGTAGACTCGTCTGTTCATCAGGCATATCATCGAGTGATGCCAATCCAAGCTCTAGCCGATCATCAAAGGACAGATAGTCGAGTGCTAAGCGACGGAAAATATAATCCGTGATCGAACTAGCAGTTCTAATTTCCTTGTCATCTGTTACCCCTGATGGAGCAAAACTGGTGCCCCGAAAGCCCTTCACATAGCTCTTTAGAGGAACGCCGTATTGCAATCCATGACTAATGCTAATGGCAAATGAGTCCATGACCCCAGATAATGTACTGCCTTGCTTAGAAACATTCACAAACAACTCTCCAGGCGTACCGTCATCATATTCTCCTACCGTAAAGAATCCTTCAAGATCAGACAGCACAAATCGATACGTTCGACTATTTCGAACTCGAGGCAATTTTCGGCGTACAGCACTTTTTACGATAATCTTATCTTCGGTCGACTGTACAGACGGCTTTTCTTCGGCACCATCTTTTTTAGCCATACTTAGCGGCTGGCCCACTTTACAATTATCTCGATATACAGCGACGGCTTTAAGTCCCATCTTCCATGAGTCAATATGGAGCTGTTCAATATCTTCTACGGTTGCCTCTTCTGGGAGGTTAACGGTTTTACTAATCGCACCAGAAAGAAATGGTTGTACTGCTGACATCATTTTGACATGACCCAAATAATGGATTGCGTTATCGCCCATTGAGCATGCAAACACGGCTCGATGTTCTGACTTGAGGTGTGGAGCGCCAGTAATTGTTTTTTCTACATCAATATATTTAACAATTTCGTTAATTTGTTTCTTTGAATATCCCAGTGCGTCTAGTGCACGAGGTACCGTTTGATTCACGATATGCATATTCCCACCACCAACAAGCTTTTTAAGCTTTACGAGTCCAAGATCAGGCTCTATTCCTGTAGTATCGCAGTCCATCATAAGACCAATAGTTCCCGTTGGAGCAAGTACACTAGCTTGTGCATTTCGTACGCCATACAGTTGCCCTAACTCTACAGCCTCATCCCATGAAGTTGCAGCTGCACTGAGCAAATCTTCGGCTACAAGGCTCGCATCGATATCAGACACTGCTTGTCGGTGCTTCTTGAGTACACGAATCATTCCTGTCTGATCTTTATGGAAACCGGCGAATGGACCAACTCGTCGAGCCATACGAGCACTCGTCGCGTATGCATGGCCAGTCATTAGCGCAGTTATCGCTGCCGCTTGTGCACGGCCTTCGTCTGAGTCATATGGAAGTCCTTGAGCCATTAGTAGCGCCCCAAGGTTGGCGTAGCCAAGTCCGAGTTCGCGGTAGGCTTTCGCATTCTTAGTAATGTTCTCGGTTGGGTATTCTGAATAACCTACAAGTATTTCCTGTGCAGTGAACATGAGTTCAACAGTATGCTTAAATGATTCGATATCAAACGTATGATCATCATTCAAATATTTAAGTAGATTGATACTTGCAAGGTTACAGGCAGAATTATCAAGGTGCATGTACTCACTACATGGATTTGACCCATTAATTCGTCCAGCATTTGGTGTAGTATGCCAGTCGTTGATCGTTGTATCAAATTGCATACCCGGATCAGCACACTCCCATGCTGCTTCTGAGAATTGTCGGAATAAATCACGTGCTTTAATGGTTTTTACGGTTTTGCCAGTAGTAACTGCTTTTAAATCCCAGTCAGCATCTGCTTCAACCGCCTGCATAAATTCATCTGTCACGCGTACTGAATTATTGGCGTTCTGATATTGGACAGAGAATGAATCTTTCCCGTCCAGGCTCATATCAAAACCAAATTCTTGCAACGCTCGGGCTTTTCGCTCTTCGATTGCTTTGCACCAAATAAACTCTTCAACATCTGGATGATCCGCGTTTAGAATAACCATTTTTGCCGCTCGGCGAGTCTTGCCACCACTTTTTATTGCACCAGCTGACGCATCAGCACCTCTCATAAAGCTCAAAGGTCCTGATGCGGTACCAGCACTTTTACCTAGTTTCTCGACTGAAGAGCGAATATTACTAAGATTAATACCAGAACCGGATCCACCCTTGAATATCATCCCCTCTTCTTTATACCAATTCAAAATTGCAGGCATGGTGTCTTCGGCAGCAAGAATAAAACAAGCACTCGCTTGTTGAGCCCGACTCGGTGCGCCAATGTTAAACCAGACAGGTGAATTAAAAGCGGCCCGTTGCGTTGCAAGCACATACTTTAGTTCCTGAGTATAATCTTCGGCTTCTTCATCACTTTCAAAATAACCTTCCTGAAGACCCTGTCGAGCTACCGTATCTGCAACACGATCAATAAGATCACGAAGTGAGGATTCACGATCATCGGTTCCTGGCGTTCCAGTAAAATATTTCTGAGCAACGATATTTATTGCATTTAATGACCAACCTACTGGGAATTCGACGTCTTTTTGTTCAAAGACCGGCTTCCCAAGCATTGGATTTACAATAATAGAATCGGTTTTAACCCACTCTACGGCGTCATAGCCCTTAGTTTTTGGCTGAGTGAACAGCCTCCTGCGACCCAGGATTGTCGTTTGTCCCATAATAGTACCCTCACTATTTAGTTATATTTGTTGTTTTTGTTAGAGTTATGCGCACACAGCTGCTCTCGTAACTGCACTTGCATGCTCCCTACTACCCTCGATGCATTTCCGATTATACACACATCAGGCGGCAGAAGGGAGCCGTCAAAAAAACTACGTTGTTTTTTGACGTGCTCTATTTTTTTGATCACGAATTTGGGATAATTCTTTTTCGAATCCAGCAATATCGGTAAAACGTCGATACACACTTGCAAAACGCACGTAAGCAACCTCATCTAAGAGCGCTAATTTAGACATGACAATTTCGCCAATTTTAGTTGTAGAAACTTCTGTTTCACTACAGTTATATAATTCATGCTCTACTTCAGCTACAAGTTTTTCTAAGTCTATGCTTGTTACACTCGTTTTTTCGCATGCCCTATATAATCCTGCGAGTAGTTTTTCTCTATTAAACATTTCTCGAATACCGTTATTTTTTATAACAATAAGTTGAGGACGTTCAACGCGTTCATACGTAGTAAATCGATATTCACATTTCAAACAAACTCTACGTCTTCGTATTGCTTCTCCATCTGCAACATCTCGTGACTCAATAACTTTTGTATCTACTTGCTGGCACTGACTACATTTCATTTAATTCCTACCCTTCGTTTTCAATCTAAATGTACAAAGCCGTTATGCGCATCACTACATATAGCGTCTATGCTTAACATCATACCCCTATGTATGGTGCAATTCAAGTTATTATACGCTGTATTATTTAACACAAACAATTCCAGTTATTCTTAATACTAATCTGTTTTTGGGTTATTTTCTTTATCAGAACGACGTTTTTTGAGCCTACGTAAAAATGAAGGCTTCTCTAGTTCCTCTTCTTCAGAACTCTGATCAAAATTTGCAGGCGTGTCAGTTTCGGCATCCGTATCATGATCAATTGACCAAATATTTGGAATTGTATGCTCTGAATGGAAGTCATGACTAGTCTCTTCAGGACTAGTATTCGTGTCAAGTTCCATATTCAGATCACTTACGTCAGTGTCCTCTTGTTTGACTTGTTCAGTAGTCTTTTCTTTAGATTCGGTTTGTTGCGTTGATCGTTTCGTGAAGTAGGTTGCATCAAAACCAGTAGCTACAACAGTTACAATGAGCTCACCCTCTAATTCTTCATTAATTGTGGCACCAAATATAATATTTGCATCTGGATCAGCAGCTGCAGTTATAGTTTCTGCTGCAGTGTTAATTTCATGCATTGAAATATCGTTGCCACCAATAATATTAAATAGAACCCCTCGAGCTCCATCTATAGAAACTTCAAGTAGCGGTGATTCAATTGCTTGTTGTGCAGCTTGAACAGCCCTGTTCTCTCCACTTGCTCGACCAATTCCCATAAGCGCCGAACCGGCATTACTCATTACTGTTTTTACATCAGCAAAATCAAGATTTATTAAGCCATGAACGGTGATTAGATCGGATATACCTTGAACGCCTTGACGCAACACATCATCTGCTACTTTAAATGCCTCAAGTAGCGGAGTTTGTCTATCGATTGTTTGAAGTAATCGATCATTTGGAATAATGATTAGAGTGTCTACTTTATCTCTGAGATTATCAATCGCACGTTCGGCGTTTTTACGCCTTTTCTCACCCTCAAAAGCAAATGGTTTTGTTGCAAAAGCAACGACTAAAATTTCTTCTTCTTTTGCAACTTCTGCAACAACATGACCAGCACCACTCCCCGTTCCTCCACCAGCTCCAAGTGTGATAAAGACCATATCCGCACCCTCTAGCGCCTTTTTGATATCGTCTCTAGATTCTAGAGCAGCTTTTTCTCCTACGTCAGGATCTGCGCCAGCTCCAAGACCACGCGTTGTATCTTTTCCGATATGAATTTTTGTAGCGGCCTTTGAATGATGAAGTGCTTGTGCGTCTGTATTAACGACAATAAATTCTACCCCATCTACACCAGATTCAATCATCCGATTAACGGCTGCACCACCTGCACCACCAACACCGACTACTTTAATTCTTGCAAACGTTTCTATAACTGGAGCGACTTGTGGCATAACTATTGTCCTTGAACTCATTCTTTATTACTTAAAAAGTATACTGCAATAATAGTTTGGTATCAATGAACAACTCGAATATTTTATGAATACTCAATAAGATTTATGGGCATAATAATTGTGTACAGCTTTAACGCTTAAATCTTCCAACGATACCTTCAATCAATCCGGACACACTCTGATTAGGTTTTCCTCTCTCATTCATTGGCTGACCTGAATCTAGAAGCATATCGAGTTGCATTAATCCAACAACACTACAATAAGAGGGGTCCTGAACGGTATCCATAAGACCTGCCAGTGGTTGTAGCTTGCCAATTCTTGCGGCTAATTCGAGTTTTTCTCTAGCAAACTCAGCAATACCAGGAAGTTTAGCGCTTCCACCAACAATCACTACTCCACCGGGTAACTTCCTTGAACGCTGAATCTTTTTCAATTCTTTATCTACATATTCAAACAGCTCTTCTACTCGGGCTTCAATAATCATATGAACCATATCACCGTCAAATTCATGTCGATTCTTATTAATTACGACTGAAACAGGACCACTTTTCGATTTTGACGAAAGACCACCGTGCTGAATCTTCACTTGCTCAGCTACATCTAAATCAGTTTTCAATCCAATTGCAAGATCATTGGTTATATTGATACCGCCAATAGGCAACACTGCAACATGTTGAACTTCACCCTCTTCCAGTACGACAAGATTGGTCGTACCAGAACCAATATCAATAAGTACTGTTCCTGATTCTTTTTGCTGACGATTTAAAACCGCTTCAGCAGAAGCAAGACTAGATATTGTGTGGTGATTTGGAACCACGTGGGCTTTTTCTAGTGCTAAATCCAAATTTCTTAGCGTTGACGTCGATGCAGTTACGATATGAGTATCTACTTCTAGCCGAACACCCTGCATTCCAACGGGGTCCTTGATATTATCCTGGCCGTCTAACCTATAGTTCTTTGCGAATACCTGAATTATTTCACGATTTGGTGGAAGCTTCACAATTGTTGCCGCTTCTTCCACGCGTAGCCTATCATCAGCTGTAATCTCTCTGTTTGCCGCACTGATGGCAATAACCCCTCTAGAATTCATGCCCAGCACTTGAGCGCCATTAACATTAACTGTTGCTGCAGGTACATGCACACCAGAAACTCGTTCAGCTTCTGTGACAGCCTGCACAATCGCATCAACAACGTCGTCAATACGCACTACAACACCTTTTCTCATGCCCATGTTCAGCGCACTACCATGTCCAATGATTGATAGAACATTCGTTTCTTCGGTAAATTCTAGCATACCAATAACGCATCGGACATTGCTTGTACCGACATCTAAGCCAAAATAGTATTTTGAGTTTTGTTCACGCATAGTTGCAGTATAACGCTTGTCCTTTGTACTCACAAGACTCTCACATTATTGTGAGAATCTCATAGCTATTATGTGTAATCAAAATAGTGTGTTCAAAATGGGCAGATAGTGACCTATCCTGGGTTTTAATTGTCCATCCATCATCTGCTGTGAACACTTTGTCGGTACCAAGTGTGACCATAGGTTCTATTGCGATAGTCATTCCCTCACGCAATACCATTCCTCTGTTTGCTTTTCCATAATTTGGTATGTTAGGTTCTTCGTGCAATTCATGACCAACACCATGGCCCACTAAATCTTTAACGATACCATAATGTTGTTTTTTTAATACTGTTTCAATAGCATTTGATATCGTACCTACCTGCACTCCATCCCGTAGAGTCTCAGCACCTGCCAAGAGCGACTCTTCTGTTGTACGAAGTAAATTTGTAATTTTACTATTATTTGTTGTACCTACAACAACGCTTATTGCAGCATCGGTAATCATTTGATCTATCGTAACACCAAAATCGAGACTTACGATATCACCGGTTTGAAGTATCTTATTAGGACTTGGAATACCGTGCACTACCTCGTCATTTACAGATATACATATCACATCAGGAAAACCATAGTATCCCAAGAAAGCAGGTTTTCCACCGAGAGTACGTAATTTTTCAGCAGCTAAGATAGCAATGTCCTTCGTACTCATTCCTGATTCTATTGTAGTCTTCAAGTATTGAAGCACTGTGGCGAGTTGACGTCCAGCCTCACGCATAGATGATATTTCTTTGGCTGTCTTTATTTTTGTAATCATAATTGAGTAGATGCATTAATCGCAGCAACAATTTCACGCTGTACTTCTGCAACTTCTTGAGCACCATTTATATCAAAAATTGGTACACCGGCTTTTTTAAAATGTTCAAGTATTGGTTTTGCTGACTCTTCATATTCACTAAGTCTTTCAGCAATTGCATCAATATTATCGTCTGGTCGGCCTCGTGCGATGAGTCGCTCATGAACAGCCTCCTTGGAAACTACGAGATGCACGACACCTGTAGCATGTAGCTGCCCGTGTTTAATCTGGTTTATAAGCCAGTCTGCTTGCGCAACCGTGCGTGGGAAACCATCGAGTATAAACTCTTTATGTGTATCGATAATTGTAAATATGCGCTGTACTAGGGTTATTATTTCATTATCTGATAGTAACTTGCCTGCAATCATATCTTTTCTTTTCTCACCAGAAACGAGCATTCTCAAGAATTCACCGGTTGAGAGCCACGGTAAAGCTAATCTATCGGCCAGCATTCTTCCCTGAACGCTCTTTCCGCTTCCAGCAACTCCCATAAATATAATCATTTATTTAATTTCTCCCGAACAAGCTTCGCTATAAGCGCTCCATCGGCATTACCGCCGCTTGCTTTTTTTACTGCCCCGATAAGCTGTCCCATCTGTTGTATCGTTATATCACCCATTTTACCCGCTTCCGCATCCACAAGAATTCGAACTTCTGATTCAGTCAACTGAGCGGGTAGGTACATCTCTATCACTTTACGCTCCAGCTCTTCAGCTTCAGCTCTTTCAAAATTACCACCTTGTCTATAAAGATCTGCGCTTTCTTGTCTTTTTTTTGATTCTTTTTGTAATAGTGCAACTACTTCGTCTTCGGGCAGTCCGGTGTCTCGTGCACCTTTTGCCACTTCAGCATACAATATAGCACTCTTAATTCCGCGTAAAGTCGTTACACGCTCTTTTTCACCAGCAAGCATTGCGGTCTTAATATCGTTGCTTATTTGTTCTTTGATTGTCATTGTTACCAATATTTTAACAGAGATATCTTAAATATCCATCCCACTGTTTATAAATATATAGTAAGTAATGCATAAATACGGATTTATCCCAATATGTATGCATGCAGTTTGAGGGGAGAACAGTTTTGCTTTGCAAAACAATAAGAGGGGAACTTATCCCCTCTTATGAGCCAGCGAACAAATTGAGCGCGGTTTATCGAATCCCTAGTTTAAGCTTTTTAACTTTAATCGCTTTTCGCTCTCGTCGTATGATGGCTTTTTTTCTTCGTTCTGTCTTGCTGATAGGTTTTTCAAAATGTTGAGCCTGCTTTGCAATCGCGAGCGCTCCAGATTGTTGCACCTTACGGTTAAAACGACGGAGAAGGTTCTCAAACGACTCTTTTGAATCTTTGCGTGTTACTTGAATCATGCCTAAAAGTATACCCTAACAGATGTCAATCTGCAAGCTTTATTACTATTGCCCATTCTTTTTCTGATTCATTCTTTGTGATTTCAGTACAATACTTTGTAGTTCTTTAAAAATTGCGAAGTGCTTGTTCGTATGATAAATCTTTGTATTACCTTGTTTTTCGGAAATAAGAAAGCCTATCTTTTCGAGTCGTTTTAATTCACGTTGAATATTACCGGCATCTTCTTTGATAAGTTTTGCTAGGCCTCTAACGTGCGTCTTGAAGTCTGGGTACTTGGCGTACACGACAATTATTTTTCGCCTGACTCTGGATGTGATAAATACGTCTAACATAAGCTTCTTCATTGTTATTCAAACAACGTAAGTCAAAGTATATATGCTCTTTTTACAGAATTCAAGTTATCCACGGTTTTATAGATATAATACCTTTATGCATTACTACGAAGTTTTATTAGCAGCATATCAATATCGAGGCGCAGACACCCTTACTTACAGTAGTAAAGATGTGTTGCTAGTAGGTATGGTCGTATTGGTACCAATGAAAAATAAAAATTATGCAGCGATCGTTACAAAAGAAGTTACTAGGCCAAAATTCACAACAAAATTAATTTCAAAGGTGCTCTACGATGTCCCTTTACCATATACCACGATGCAATTAGTAGATTGGTTGCGTACATACTATCCATCGCCGGCAAGCAGTATCGCGTCATTAGTGCTACCTGCCAATACGGTAACAAAAATGACTCAATTAGAAGCATTAAATACAACAAAAGCTCCTGCTCATTCAACAATCACGATGCCGACTCTAACAGAAGATCAGAAACGTACTTTGCAGACCATTGAGGAGTCTAAAGACTCCTCATTTATCATACACGGGGACACCGGTAGTGGTAAAACTCGTGTATACATTGAGGCCATACTCAAGGTTATTAGAGATAACAAGAGCGCCTTAGTCCTAACCCCAGAAATTAGTCTCACGCCACAATTAGCTCAAAATATTCAGCGCAGTGTATCAGCACCCGTGCTTGTTCTGCACTCAAACCTTACACAAAAAGAGCGCCGAAGGCTCTGGGAGGAAACTCTTTATAGTAAATCACCTCTCGTTATCGTAGGCGCACGATCGGCACTATTTGTACCCATTCGCAATCTAGGACTCATTGTTGTAGATGAATTTCATGATGGAGCATATAAGCAAGATCAGAGCCCGTACTA
>CAYMTU010000020.1:0-13858 GCA_964393455.1 uncultured Candidatus Saccharibacteria bacterium | reverse complement strand
TGCACTATGCACACGAACCCGAGACTGCTGCAACAGTAGCCTACTGGGAATTTAATACTTTCTACTTACTTATTGGGTGGAAGGATTTGTAATAAACAGCTGCAGGTTGGTCGTAGCGTTGCAGTACTTTTGTGGTTGTTTCAATAATATTGGATCGGGTAACTGAAGCATTCTTAATTAGGGGGTAAAGCAGGGTAATAATGGTGTCTGTGAGCGCCGTAGCGCTTGTCTGGGCATCACTACGGTGCTTACAGCTTTCGTATATGCTAATGAATAATTTGTCTCGTGAGAAGGGCTTATGATGCTTCTTAGAGGTGATAACAAGCGCATTTTCCAGATCAATCGATTCGATTGATGTAACCGTAGCATTACACTCATTACAAGCTCTCCGTCGCCACACAGTATTACGTCGTTTTTGCTTACGAGAATTTATGACTGATGTTTCGCTTCCACAATATATACATACCATGTCTATATATTGTCATAACGCTGTAAATAATGCTAGTGGATAACGTATGGAAAACTGTGGGCAAGCACAAAATTCAAGGTATTATTACGGGTATACGAACAGGTTTCTCGATCAGTCTCGAGAGAAAACACCATAAATGGTTGAGATACTACTGGCTTTTAGGAGCCAGACGAACTCTTCGGATTCGACTGATGATTTGCTTGGAAGAAGCAAGCTCTTCATAAAAGAGCTTAAAGCTCTCAAGCGAATTTTGTTTGTTGGTACTCAAAACCAAAAACACCTCAATTAACACGCTTATGATAACATAAAAATATATAAAAAGCAATACTTGGTACATTCATCACAACATCTTATTTAACCGATCAAACTTGATTTTACATCTGTTATAAGCTATTATCTTATCTGCTACAAAGATCTTTTAAAGGGAAAAGAGCAGCCCGACAATGTGCACCTAAATATATTGTTTCTTCTAAAAAATGGGGCCCCCGAAAATGCTCGCATTTTAAGGGGAAGAGGAGATGGCTGTAATTGTTACTAAAGAGTCTTCGGAAGGCTAAGCCTACCGAAAGCTCAGAGTAACAATTACTTACACATCGACGAGGGTGATTAGCTCATTTGGCTAGAGCGCCTCATTGACGTTGAGGAGGTGAGAGGTTCGAATCCTCTATCGCCCACCAATATAAAAGGAGCCGTTATTGGCTCCTTTTATATTAGTTGGTCATTAGGTTGAGAACCTAATATTTGCGAAGCAAATAAGGTTCGGTGAAGGAGTTGTACTCACAGAAGCTTGCTTCGAGAATACAACTCCGGAAGAGTAATTCGTCATAGACGAATTGTGCGATATCCTCTATTTTTCTTCGAGCATGACTGAACCGAAAAGGACGAAGTCCGCTATCCTCAATTACAATCCTTTAAATGACCTCCCAATTTAAAAAGACGACCATCAGGTCGTCTTTTTAAAATTCTACATAAAATAGGGTGATGATATATTTTATAGGATTGCATAAATATATCACCATAAGCATAATGTATTAATATGTTATCCCCAGTAAAAATGTAGAAAAAACAATACTTATGTACTAGCCATATAGTACCAACCTTGTTATGATTGTTGGAGTGAAGTTTTGAGATTAGTTTTTTTGAACGAGCGATTGAATGAAATGCGAGATCATTCAATCGCTTTTTTCATTCTTGCAGCATTCCTCAAATCTACACTAAAAGGGGATATGCTATAATACTCCTTGAGTGATGATGCGACCTCACCAATCGTTGAACTCCGTAGGGCATGGCAGAACGTTACGATATACGTGCTTGCAATAGTAAAAGTCTCAGGTGGAACCTCCCGAGAATCTCGGGACCCGATGACGCGGAAATGTTTAGTGTATTTGCGAGAATACTAAACACCGCGTCTTTTTATATATAAGAAAAGGATAAACAATGGCTCAAGAACAAGATCAACTACATGCAATGAGACACAGCTTAGCTCATATAACTGCTACAGCTGTACAGCACCTCTGGCCTCACGCTAAATTTGGCGTTGGACCAGTTGTCGAGAATGGCTTTTATTACGACATAGACCTTGGAGATACTACGATCTCCGAAGATAACTTTGGCAAAATTGAAAAGGAAATGAAGAAGATTATCGCTCAGAATCAAACGTTTGAGCGCAACGAAAAATCTATCGTCGACGCCATCAGTTGGGCTTCAGAGAACAGTCAACCCTATAAACAAGAGTTGCTCAACGACCTTAGTCGTGCTGGAACAACAGTCGCTAAGGACCTGGATGCCGATGAGCTTGGGACAATCACTGATGGTGATTCTAAGGTAGAAAATGTTTCATTCTATACAAATGGTGATTTTACCGACCTGTGTCGAGGACCACATGTTGAGAGTACGGGCAAAGTCGGTGCCTTTAAGTTAATGCGCGTAGCTGGGGCATACTGGCGAGGAAAAGAAGGAAACCCTCAAATGCAACGACTTTACGGTGTAGCATTTGAAACCCAAGATGAACTTGATAAGTATTTAGAGATGTTAAAACTAGCTAAAGAACGGGATCACCGAAAGCTTGGTAAGGAACTCGATCTATTCGTTTTTTCAGACCTTGTTGGACCCGGCTTACCATTATTTACACCTAGAGGGACAACAGTTCGACGATTACTTACCGAGTTGATGCGCCAGGTTGGAACTAAATATGGTGCACAAGAAGTTGAAATTCCACATATTGCACGAAAAGCACTATATGAAACTTCTGGACATGCCCAAAAATTTTCCGGAGAGTTGTTCGAAGTAAAGAGTCATTATGATATTGATTTTGTAATGAAGCCGGTTAACTGTCCGCACCATATCCAAATATTTGATGCAATCCCAAGAAGTTATAAGGATTTACCAATTCACTACATGCAGGTAACTATGCAGTATCGTGATGAAAAGCCTGGCCAGATTGGTGGCTTGCAGCGGGTTCGTGCGATTTCTTGTGATGATGGACATATATTCTTAACCAGGGAACACCTAGAACAAGTCATAGAAGGTTTTTGTAATACAATTAAAGAAGTTCATACCGGTCTCGGCATGTATGGTGACCACTGGGTTTCATTATCATTACGAGATCCAGCTACTCCAGATGCATATATTGGCGAAGAAGCGGATTGGGTTGAAGCGGAAAATACTCTGAAATCTATTGCTGAAAAAGCTGGCCTCGATGCGCGACCAATGGAAGGTGAAGCAGCACTTTATGGACCCAAGCTAGACTTTATGTACCCAACTGCTACAGGAAAAGAAACGCAATTAGCGACCATTCAACTAGACTTTGCTACACCAAAGCGTTTTGGCCTTGAATATGTGGACGAAAATGGTGAAAAGCAAACCCCAATTATGGTACATCGGGCGATACTAGGGTCTCTTGAAAGGTTCATGGTGGTATTGATTGAAAAAACTGCAGGTTGGTTTCCATTCTGGCTCGCTCCAGAACAAATTCGAATTCTGACTATAAATGATACAGTTATGGACTATGTTGATACCATCAAAGAAACACTGGACGGCATCGTTTTAATGAAGCCATTAAAATATAACGAACTACGATATTCAGTCGATGATCGTAATGAATCACTGGGTCGCAAAATACGCGATGCGGCAGGCATGAAGATTCCTGTAACGCTAATTGTAGGGCCAAAAGATGTTGAAGCAAATGAGGTAAGCGTTCGGCTCCGTGATGGTGAGCAAAAGGTAAAACTGACTGATCTAAAGGGATTCATCGAAACACTGTAATGACTGTCGAAGGCAGTAGTTTTAAGACCAGAGTCAATCTATTGGTGTCACAGATTCCTGAAGGTAGGGTTATGACTTATGGACAGATTGCAGCACTTTGCGGTAACCCTAGGGCAGCTCGAATAGTCGGAGGACTAGCGCATTTCGGAGATGTTAATTTACCATGGCATCGGGTAGTAAATAAAAACGGTGGTCTGGCGAGCGGATATCCAGGTGGAAAAAGTGGGCATAAGCAAGTTCTATCGCAAGAAGGTGTCGATGTAGACGATGTATACAGAGTGAATATTGAAGAATTATTATGGAAACCAGAGTAGAAAATATGTTACTAGTTATTGTTGGGCAGACGGCGAGCGGCAAGACGTCGCTCGCTATTGAGCTTGCTAAACAATTTGATGGCGAGATTATCTGTGCTGATTCTAGGACTATATATCGTGAGGCCAACATTGGTACGGCTAAACCGAGCATTGTCGAGCAAAAAAAGATTAGGCATCATCTCCTTGATGTTGAAAGTATTGATGAGTCATTTACAGTAGCCGATTTTAAACACTTAGCCGATATAGCCATTGCCGATGTATCGGCAAGAGGTAAACTACCGATTCTTGTTGGTGGTAGTGGGCTATATATTAATGCAGTTATCTATAACTACCAGTTTCGTGACATACAAGATGGCTCTGCTCGCGAAGACTTTAAAGATGCAAGTGTAGAAGAGCTGCAATCGGAACTTGTGTCGAGAAATATAGCGCTACCGGAAAATAGCCGTAACAGGCGTTACCTTATACGATCTATCGAAGCCGGTACGCAAGCAGTAATTAATAATAAGATTCGAGACAATACCTTGATAATCGGACTAGAAATAGCTGACGATGATTTACGAAATCGCATAAAGATGCGAACGGAACAAATGTTTAGGGATGGCCTAATAGACGAAACAATCCGGTTGAACCGTAAATATGGATGGGATAATAGGGCAATGAAAGCACCAGCGTATACTGCAGTTCGTGAGTATGTCGAAGGCCGTCATACAATGCACGAAGCGATAGAACATTGCATTAAGCTTGATTTGAAATTAGCAAAAAAACAACGTACATGGTTTAAGCGAAATGAGCATATTCAGTGGATTGCAGCTTCTAAGGCGCAAGCAGTAGTTCAAGAATTTGTAAGTAAAACGCATAAAAATATAAGCAACTAACATATGTGTTCGGTAGGCAGACTACCTCTGTTATACTGTAGAATAATTAACAACGTAAATGAACAATCATCATATCAAAGTCATTCAAGGTCTGATACAATAAAAGCATGCTTGAACAAGAATATACAAACACGACTGTAACTCCAGAAAGTCATTTCTTGAGAGGTAAATTCCAGCTAGTATTGTCTGAAAGATTCGTTATATGATTGATCAGCTATTCGGTTCAAAAACACGGGTTAAATTATTAAGCATGTTCTATGGCAATCCAAATAGATCATTCTATGTACGTGAAATTACTAGAAAAATTGATGAGCAGATTAATTCTGTTCGACGAGAGCTGGCTAATTTACTAAGTATTGGCATTATAACTTCAGATAATACGAACAACCGCTTGTACTATGAAGTAAATCAGGACTTTGACTACTATGCACCATTAGCAGAAATATTTGGAAATGCAGAACCAAAGAAGGGCAAGAAAGTCGCAAAGACGAGTGGTGCTGTTGATGAACTCAAGAATTTAGGCAATGTTGAGCTGGCGCTCTATACTGGACAGTTCACTCGTGATGAACGTACCGGAATCGACTTTTTACTAGTAGGTGATATTAATCAAACGCAACTCGATAAGTATATTACTGAGCTAGAGAAGAAAGAAGGTAAGGAGATTCGCTATACTGTAATGACTCTAGATGATTTTAAGTATAGGGACCAAATAAAAGACCGGTTTATTGCTAATATACATGCTGCAAAAACCCAGATAATTACAGATAAACATAATATTATGAACCCAGAAAGGTAGACACTATGGAGATTCAGTACTTCGGTGGAAATTGTGTAAAAATAACAACTAAAAAGGCAAGCTTGGTTGTCGACGACAATATAAAACAATTGGGTGGTTCTAAAATTTCAAAACCATCCGATATAATCGTTTCGACTTCTCGTATAGATGGGGAAGAGCCTGATGCGGTTCTGTATGTTGACAGTCCTGGTGAGTTTGAAGCATCTAATATATCTATTAGTGGTGTTGCTGCGAGAGCACATATGGATGAAGAAGGTAAGCAAGAGGCTACCATGTACAGAATTGTAGCCGATGACATAAGGATTGCGGTAGTTGGGCACATATATCCAGAGTTGTCTGAAGAGCAGCTTGAAGCTATTGGAATGATTGATGTTTTGGTTATTCCTGTAGGTGGTCATGGTTTTACTCTGGATGCCATCGGTGCACAGAAAGTTATTAAAAAGATTGGCCCTAAGCTGGTTATCCCTACGCAGTATGCCGATAGTAAGTTGAACTATCCAGTTCCTGCAGTTTCGCTTGCTGATGCGCTTAAAGAACTAGCCATGGAGCCTAAAGAAACAGTAGCTAAACTTAAAATAAAGGGTACAGAATTGCTTACAGACCAGGCCCAATTGATCGTTCTTGAACGCCAATAATAAATTCTAAGGATTAATCTCGTAAGTAACACGAGGAAGCGCTGACTCAAATAATAGAAGAGTATTTAGTTGTGTTTTGCTTTAAGCAACTTCGCTTTAGCGCAAGACAATGAATTAGTGAGCATCGCAGTGAGATGCATATGAAAGGTATTACAAACAGTTCTAAGGATTAATCTCGTAAGTAACACGAGGAAGTAGCGAAGCATGCAACGAGTTGTATGAAAATACTACGAGGAAGTCCTGGAGGTAACTGACGAAGTAGGACTTCGAGGTTTATTCTTAGAGGAGGCCTTTTTTCTTGAGAGTGCGTATAGCCTGCGTACTAATCTTCATTTTTACTTTTTTACCGTCAACAACAACTGTTTTAGTTTGTAGATTCGGCTTCCATACTTTTTTTGTATGACGTTGTGAGAAGCTAACGTTCGATCCGTATTGCTTTCCTTTACCAGTGAGTTCGCATTTTTGCATTAGATTGTAATTCCTATTAGATTCAAAGTGTTATTGTAGTGAATTAACTCCTTAAAGTCAAGTAAAGAACTAGGGTTATGTTTGCTATAATGTACTGGTATGTTTTCAGATATATCATCCACAGATCTCATCATTGTATTTGGATCGATTCTCGTTTCTATGAGTATCCATGAAGCAATGCATGCCTTTGTGTCTCATTGGCTCGGCGATACAACTGCAAAAGAGCACGGTCGTCTGACGCTTAACCCCTTAAAGCACATTGACGTCGTTACTACGGTGCTTTTACCGGTAGGTTTGCTTGCAATAGGACTGCCTCCAATTTTTATAGCCAAACCGGTACCGTTTAATCCCGAAAATGTAAAATTCAGAGAATATGGAGCGGCGCTCATTGGAATCGCTGGTCCGTTTACTAACTTACTACTAGCTGCAGTTGCAGCGGGGGTAATTAGATTATTCGGTGTTGCTGTAGGTACTGAATCATTTAATATTTTTAGCTTATTTATACAAGTTAACCTTAGTTTCTTTGTCTTTAACATGATCCCATTCCCACCACTCGATGGCTCACGATTACTGTATGCATTTGCGCCCGAGCCAATTCAAAAGGTTATGTACCAGATAGAATCAGGAGGTATCATGTCTATACTACTGTTCATGTTCCTCCTTGTGCCAATTCTAGGACCTGTAATCAGAACAATAACCTCTTCGATGTACCTTTTTCTGCTTACGTAGTTGCCTTGATTGATATACAATGAATGTGGTTGGTGCAAATAATATGATAATCTGAATATTTATCATAAGGGATTTCAATATTCGTGTATGACCGTGGTTGTACCGTGCGAAGCCCCACCTGGGTTCCATTCCAGGTTGTCATATTTGTTACCAGCCACATAACACTCCGAAAGGAGTGTTATTTACATTCAGAATCCGAGACCAAACAAAAAATGCGCCACTGGATTGCGCATTTTTAAGTTTGGTTGGAATAAATTCTAACGTGGTCAGGGTGAGAGGACTTGGTCACCTTTGGCGACCCCGTCGCAACATCTTTGAAAGCTAGCTTTCAAGAGTTGACTCCCTTGCGAACAGCCACGGGCTGTTCTCACCTCCGATCTCAATCGACCGGAGACTCCAGCCATATACTAAACATGGCCTGACAATCTCACCTAAAGGTGAGCTTATCAAGCCATGGTCAAGATTCACATATTCTACTTGAACTATTTAAGTATATTACAGAAAATCCCGACAAGTCAGAAAGGTTACTTGAGAAGTTACGAACTACACAACCCAAGAAATCATTGTTAATTGAGGGATTGGTATTCTAACGTCATTACTAAAATAGCCCCGTCTTTGTGACAGGGCTATCTAATGTACTCCGTAGAAATACGGATTATTGGTGCTGAAGTTCTTTTGGTTCTTCAGGCTGTTGTACGGGGTAATGTTCGCCACCAAACTGTATATCATGTCCAGCAGCAGTCGCATCTTTAATAGCCAGATTCTCATAAGCTTCTCTATTGGCACCTAAATGCTCATGCGCATCCCAAAGTGCTACCTTGCGACTTTTCTCTGCATCATAAGCTTTATCATTATGAGCACTTATTTCACTCTCAAGAGCATCAGCCACTAATTTATTTGCTTTATCATGGAAAGCTTTATGTGTTGCATTAAGTCCTTGAGCGCTGTTCGTACCAAGTAAATCATTATCATCTAGATGGTTTTCTTTTCGTTGAGCTTCCTGAAAATTAGCATCTCGTGAGTAAACTGCGGAATGATGACTAGCCGATAATTCCTTAGCTTGGCGTTCTACATATTTTTCGTTGGGAGCTGTTGGCATTCGTTCTGACATTTTGTTTTCCTTTTTAGGTGTTTTATTTTTGTTACCTTGTCTAGATATTAGCATTTTTAGTCATAAATGTCAAGTATCTTGTGCTTTGGTATCTGTTTCTTAAGCCCCGAATCCATAAGGTTTGTTTTGCGGCGTATAACTTTACTCAACTTTTGTAAAGGAACGCTCTCAAGAAGCTCTCTTTGCGTTACAGGGGTATACAAAGCGGTTCATGTATTGCTGATACGATTGCTCTAGCTTGTGCACCTGTTTCTTTTTCCTGCATTTTTGACCCCCAACGCCATTTATCTGACAGTGATTGTCTTGAAAACATAGCGAAAACAACTGGTTAACCTACCGAATTGTCAGAAAACTAAAGACCGCCTTGTTCTGGTTGTCTTTCGCAGTCGCCATTTTCTCCGCAAACACTGGATTTGTATTCAAGTAGTGATAATAACTTGTACGGCTCAGCCCCGAATACCTACAGGCTTCTGTAACGGTTGAATTGTGTTGTATTGAATCAGCTAATTTGATGATTACACGATAGTCCACCTTGTTAGGTCTGCCTACGGCTCTTTTGATTTGCATAGAAACTCCTTTGTTTTTACCCTCTCTTAGTATGACAGATGGACGTATTCGTAACATATACTTGACGGTTATGCTTTCCATAAGGTATAATAAGAAGATAGACACCCACCAATAAAACCTCTTTCAGGAGGTTTTTGACAGGGGTGTCTATTTAATTCTACTGACTACCTGCAAAAGCCTAGCGAACCAATAATACTATCGCACTGAAAGCTTTTACGGTGGTGGAGAATCTAATACGCTTCACTGGTCAAAGAAAGCCACAACGTGAGCAATACTACTATCAACCTAGCCGAGGTTGTTAAAACATTACAAAAATTAAAAATGGAAGCAGAAGAACAAACAGATGAAGAACTGTATGTTTTTGATAAGAACGGTAACAAAGTCCTGCTGTAATTTCTGGGCTAAGTCTACACGAACTACTGTAAAGCTATATACTGTCTGTTAGATGACAGAAACCGAGCAAACAACACCAAAACAACTCTTAGAAATGCTTCAGACTGCATTTCCCGTTCAAGACGCTAGGGATATAGACATTACCCAGCTTAGATACGTTATCTATGCTCGTAAGTCTACCAAGGGCGAAGAACGTCAGGAGCGTAGCATTCCAGACCAGATTGCTGACTGTATGAAGCGTGAAGTCATACCTAACGGCTTGAACATCATTGGTAAGCCAATCCGTGAAAAATGGAGTGCCAAAGAGCCTGACGTTCGCCCTAAGTTTCGTGCAATGCTAGATGACATCAAGGCTGGTAAGATTGACGGTATCGTAACGTGGCACACTGACCGCCTAGCTAGAAATATGAAAGAAGCTGGCGAGATTATTGACCTGTTAGATAAGGGCATATTAAAAGACCTACGCTTTGCTACCTCTACTTTTGAGAACAATCCTACTGGCAAAATGCTACTGGGTATTTCTTTTGTTCTGTCTAAACAATACTCTGAACACTTGAGCGAAAGCGTTACGAGGGGTAACAACAGAAAGACCGAGGACGGTATTTTCTTTGACGAAATGAAGCACGGTTACTATGTCACTAAAGAAGGAAAGTTATTTCCTGACGGTCACAACTTTACCCTAATCAAAGAAGCCTTTGAGAAGCGTATGGACGGCTGGGCGCAGAAAGATATAGCCAACTGGCTGAACGAACAAGGTTATATGCTTCGCAAGAAAGGTAAAAAGCCACAAGTCTATAAATGGGACAAAGACAACGTTAGTAAAATGCTCCGTGACACTGTCTATGCTGGTGTTCTCAAGTACGGCAAAGTGTTTGTAGACCTTAGCGAGTATTACGAATTTGAACCCGCCTTGAGCGTAGACGACTTCTTAAGGGTCAATAAAGTCAAAGACCTAGGCGACCCTAAGTTGCTGTCGGCTATCATGGTTAAACCAAGAGAATCCACAAAAGCCGATATGCTACGAGGTATGATCCACTGTGGTTTCTGCCAGCAAACTTTGACCTCTGGTATCACTACCAAAAAAGACCCCGAAACTAAACAAATACTCGTATCACGTTACTACTACAGGTGCGAAACCGATACCTGTACTTTCCGCAATAAAAGCATACGAGCTAAGGTTGTGGTGGACTACGTTATAGAGTTCTTATCTACGCATTTATTTACTACCGAAGCGAACTACGAGAGCTATCTTACTGACGCTAAGGAATACGCAGCAATACAGGCTAACGCCCTGACAAGTGATATAGCAACTCTTACTAAACAGCTAGGTAACAAGCAAGCGGAATACCAACGTACCAAAGACGCAATTACCGCTAACCCACAGATTGCAAAGCACTATAACCTAGACGAGATAGAAGCTGAGGAAAAAGCCATAGACAAAGACTTGAAGAAGCTCGTAAACAACCGAAAACGCCTAAAACAGAGTGTTTTGGCATATTCTGAATATCTTGAACTTTTCAATTCCATAGGTGTTAATTTGGGTAAAACACACGATATGCAGTTGATTGACGACACAGTGCGAAAGTTCTTCTTGAACTTCACAATTAAGCCGTACAAAAAGGACGGAAAACAGGGGTACAAAGTAACCCATGAACTCAAAGAACCTTGGGCTGACTTCGTAAAAACCGAAAATTTCGTTCGTGGTCAGGATGAGAGGACTTGAACCTCCGGTCTCTGGACCCCCAGCCCAGCGCTTTACCAACTAAGCTACACCCTGATATAGCTAGTATAACGTATTTAGGAATTGCTTGGCGCTGTGCCATAATAACTTCAATGAAAGCACTTAAATTAAATCATACATTCGCAAGCGTACTCGTAGATGGGGCGGAGAACGCAACTTGGCGAATTAACGATGATAAAGATCTGCATGTAAATGACACCATTACGTTAATAGACAAAATAGACCCTCTGAAACCTGAAACTTGGAAACCAGTAGGGACAGGTCAAATAACCAGCATTTTAGAGAAGCAACTTGGAGCAATTGTTCAGCAGGATTTATTGAAGAGTGAAAGATTACTGCCTCTCCCAGAATTACTTGAGAAATATCGTTCGTATTATGGTCGTCAGGTGAGCGAAGATACCCCTGTAAAAATTGTAAGATTTTTGTACCAAAAGCATGCTGAAACCACAATCGATAACAATACATTAAAAACCAAAAGGGAATATAAACTGTACACCGATGGTGGGTCGAGAGGAAACCCTGGACCTTCAGCGTGTGCATATGTGCTGCTTGATATGCAAGACACAATAATTAAGAAAAACGGTCTATTTCTAGGTGTTACAACTAATAACCAAGCCGAGTACCAATCATTAAAAATGGGTCTAGAAGCAGCTTTACGACATAAAGCAGATACGGTACATGTGTATATGGATAGTACACTGGTAGTAAACCAGATGAAGGGGCTGTACAAAGTAAAAAACAGAGATCTCATTCCAGTGAATGCTTCAGTAAGAGACATAGTGACACGTTTACCAAATGTAACTATTACATTTGTACCAAGGGAATACAATAAGCTTGCCGATGCGCTAGTGAATGAAATTCTCGACGCTCAGTTGCAAAAATAGCGAATAAAAAAAGAACTCAGACATGTGTACTGAGTTCTGGTGGTGTCAGGCTACGTGTAAGCCGGGTTCTGTTCCTGCTAACATGCAGCAGGTACTAATCATCTATCTAGCCCCGTAATTGCTCACGGGATCAAGCGGGTAATGATACGTTCATGGTGGGAGACCTCCGCCGTAAAGCGAAAACGAACGTATCTCCTTGCAGCAGACAGGGTTTACCGTTTTGCATCGTCACCGATACAAAATACGAGCTCTTACCTCGATCTTTTCATCCTTACCCCGAACTGTAAAGAACGGGGCGGTTTAGTTTCTGTGGCACTTTCCCTAAGGTTTCCCTCGGTTGCCGTTAGCAACTGTCATCTCCCTATGCTGCCCGGACTTTCCTCCTCTAAAAACAGAGGCGATTAGTCGATAGCCTAACTTTGTTATTATACCATAAAAATAACCACTTTGGAGTAATAAAGTGGTTATAGTTTTGTGAAGTATTCTATTTTTGGCTAGCTTTTACGACGGCAGTGAAGGCGTCAGGCTCATTTACTGCAAGTTCACTAAGGATCTTTCGGTCAATAGTGATGTTTGCGGCTTTTACGGCTGCAATAAATCGACTATAGGTTGTGCCGTTCATACGAGCAGCCGCATTGATACGAGCATTCCATAAGGCTCGAAAGGTTCGTTTTTTATTACGACGATCCCGATAGGCGAACTGTAGTCCTTTGGTTACTGCTTGACGACCACGCTTGATGCTTGATCGGTTACCGCGAGTCATTCCTTTGGTTGCTTTGCGGATTTTCTGGTGTCGTGCGTGGCTTGTAACGCCTCTTTTTACGCGCATATTACTTCATTCCTGACATTTGTTTAAGGGTCTTCTTGGCTTTGCCACTTACTGGCTCAAGTCCAGCGAGACCACGTTTACGTGCACCACTCTTTTTTTGCAAAAAGTGATTGCTCATCGAATGACGACGAAGAACTTTTCCATTCTTAGTCACCTTTATTCGATCTTTTGTACCACTATGGGTTTTTAGTTTTGGCATTGTTGTTACTCCTAATCACAAAACTTAACTGTTTTCCGCTTAGCTGTGGTTGTTGATCGACCGCGATCGTGTCACCAAAGCTTGCGATTACTTTATCTGCGAGCTTAAAGCCTAAATCTTTATGGGCAAGTTCACGTCCCCGATAGAAAACAGTGATCTTGACCTTGTGTCCAGCTTCGAGAAATCTAGCGATTTTCCGACACTTAACCTCTAAATCGTGTTCGCCAATCTTTAGTCCGAAACGCATCTGCTTCACTTCAAATGATTTTGCACTGCGTTTGTTTTTTTGCAGCTGCTTGGTCTTCTGATAGTTAAACTTTCCCCAATCAATTATTTTTGCAACTGGTGGGTCTGCTTCGGGCGATATCTCTACGAGATCTAACTCTTGTTCTTGCGCCAACTGGAGGGCTTCCGCACGGGATAGTACTCCGAGTTGCTTTCCGTCTTGGTCGATCACTCGTAATTGAGAAGCTCGAATCATCTGATTCAAGCGTGTTATTTTGGCGATTGCTTGCTCCTTGCATCGATTAAGGTTAGCCATAATTGTAACAAACATATCAACAGGGGTCAAGTGCTTATTATTG
>CAYMTU010000019.1:0-13863 GCA_964393455.1 uncultured Candidatus Saccharibacteria bacterium | reverse complement strand
TAAGACTTACTTAAAATAAGCGTCAATAACGCAGTACCAGTGATCAAAAGAATTGCTCCGATAATTGCGTTAATAGCATTCCAACGGATTACACCGAATCTAGCGAGAAGCACAACGGAACCCACAACAATGAGAGACCCACCAACTTTTTTGTGCTGGTCTGGATCGTCAACAAAAACGATATATACTCCTGCAAAAATTATGAGCAATGGAAGTACGGTGTTGTATATAGATACAATCGTAGACAGACTAACCCAATCGAGTAGACTAAATAATTGAAGTAGACCTAAGGTTAAAAACCCTAGGCCTACAATAAGTGTTCCGATGTGTTGTTTATTTAAGCTCATAAACTTGTACTACCTTCGTTACTATGAGCCTAGTATACACCAGTGTCTATTTTTCGTCTTCGAGTTGTAATGCGACTCCACCAGATGCGCCAAGTACGATATTGAATACCCAACCATGAAATAGCCCGATGATCCAGCCAAAAGCAAAGTAGATGAACGGCAGGATCAGTATACTGATGATTCCTGTAGTCAAGCCAAAAGCTAGACCCTTCAACACACTGTTGGTAGATGCAGCAATATCTACTGTTGCGTTGAGACTATAGATGACAGCGATTCCAAGGCCGAGCAGTGCCGCAAAGGTTCCTTCGAATGTTGCAAGACTGGTTGCTTTAATCTGTACGATTTTTTTGTTGTTCTTTGATGTAGCCATTATGTTATCTCCTTTGAATTATACGTAATTATTTTTTAAGTGATCGTGATTTAGGTTGCGGTGCTTCGACGTATGCATATGTATCGTTCATAAATTCAATAACTGCGAGGCGGTACTGTACTTGCATTGCCAAGATAGAACCACCGAGCCATACAAAGAGCCATAGGAATGACTGATCTACGACTCGAAGAAGCGTTGGAATAATGCCTGAATCACTAAGGTCAGCGAGTGAAACTTTGCCAGCAACGAGCATAATACCTGTTAGGATATATGCTACTCCGGCTAGTGACGTAATCGCAACCACGAGCTGAAGGCTCATTTGTCGTGCATTTATAAGTAGCGCCGCGATAATACCTCCAGCTACTGCAAGACAAAACACAATAAAACCGTTTTTATCGAGCCCAATAGCCACACCCAAGAAAGACATGACCGACGCACCAATTACAATTCCTAAAATCTTTATAGAAAGTTCAAACAATGCAAAAGCAAGTAGTGCAAAGATGAGCCCCGTTACTACCGCCACCAATACCGCCATAGTGCTACTGATGACTCCGGTACCGAAAACACCCTGGAATCCACCGAAACCAACCATGAACCCTGTTACAAGCCCGATGATCGGTAAAATTATTCTAAATAGTTTTAATCCGAGCAGACTAGACAAAAGTCCAACTGCTGTTAATAATAGTGCTGCCAAAAACATACGCTCTCCTCTTATATATGACTTTGGTCAATACTTTTTTGTGGTAATTGGCAATAGTCAAAAAGTTAAATAATGATAAATTACAACATTTTACAGATTATACAAACCAACGTTGATCTGCATAATGACATTTAGCGTAACTATCTTCCAATACCCTTATATACAATTCCTACGTCTTCGACTTTGTGCTTATCCAGACAGTTTCTCCCATCAATAATTATTTCGATCCCATTTTTGGCAAGAAGCGAAAAGTCTAGGTCTAGATATTCATTATGTGCGGTAGCGATTATGATTGCTCGAGACCCTTTTAGGGCATCAGAAATACTTTTTACGATTCGTACGTTATGTAGCTGCGAAAAATCTTTTACTGTAGTATCGATATAAGGGTCTTGCACTAAGACACGAGCGTATTGCTCACTAAGAAGGCTGGTTATTTTGAGCGCCGGGCTTTCGCGTAAATCTCCAACATTTGGTTTATATGATAACCCGAGCATTGTTAGCTGCAAGTCTTTGGTGGTGATAATATTTTCTCTATTTTTTTGATTATATTCTAGAATCGCCTCTTGCAGCATCTGAACAACGAACTGCGGCATGCCATTATTTATCTCACGGGCTACATTTAAAAATCTGTGCGTAAAGCCTTTAGATTTTGCGTATTCGATTAAATAGTACGGATCTACCGGTATACAGTGTCCTCCGACTCCAGCGCCTGGATAGTGCGGCATAAACGCAAAGGGCTTCGTGGCTGCGCCATCGATAACGTTCACAACATCAATTCCGAGCATCGAGAATGACATGGCTAATTCATTCACAAATGCGATATTTATGTCACGGAATGAATTCTCTACCACCTTTACCGCTTCAGCCTCTTTTATTGAGTCCATGGGCTTAACCAAGCCACTTATAATACTTTCGTAGAAACTGACTGATTTTTTCAGACTTACGTGGTCGTTAGCTCCAACCACTCTCGGAATGTTAGAGACGTTCCAATTTTTGTCGCCAGGATTTATTCTTTCTGGACAATGTGCCAGATAAAAATCACGTCCACATTTCATTTTTGATTGGCGTTCTAGAATTGGGATAATTACGTCATCGCAGACACCTGGATTTATAGTGGATTCGATAATTACAAGTTGATTTTTTTGTAGCCGTGATCCAATCTCATTGCAAACTGATTTCACTATTGAAAGATCGGGCATGAAGTCTGCATCAACAGGCGTCGGTACACAGACGATAATGATGTTGGCCGACGCTACATTGTCGTAGTTACTTTGAGCAACAATGGGGTATATTTTAAGCTGTTTTGAAAGTTCTTTGTCTATGAACGGAACATTTCCGTTCTGAATCATGTCTACTTTCTCTATATCTAGATCAATACCAGTAACCTCATAGCTTTTTGAACGAGTCAACACTGCTAACGGCAAGCCAACATATCCTAGACCAACAATAGACACTTTTTGTTCTTCAGTATTCATAGTCCATCTATTGTAGCGCGATTACTCGTGATATCAATCATGACATCAAACAAGCGGAACCGGTGAATCATACTTTGGTTTCTTGTAAATTTGGTCCTTCGCCAACATACACTGGTGAATCTGATGTCCACCCGCTCATGACCGCACCCTGAGTCCCAAGCACTTGCCCATCGAAAACCTTAATTTCAATCTTGCCACTAACAGTTTTATTGTGAAGTATCTGAAAGATATCGATTTTTCCATCGTTGTTGTGGTCGCCTAACATATAGTAGCCATCGAGAGCATCATGCGTATTCGAAGGTAGTGCGTAGTTGGTGAGCTGATTCGTAAACCCTGATCTTCCATCCTTTACGGATACGTGCACAAAATTATCTGCGGTGTGATGCTGCCATACCTGATAGAGATCAAGCGCCCCGTCACCATTGTGATCTGCTACCGAGTACCAAACGTCTTTTGCGCTATGCTGATCTTCTGTAGTCACCCACTTTCCTAAGTACGATGCATAATTTTGTGCACCGTCCAGTACACTAACCTCTACTTTTTTCGAATCTGTATTGGCGTAGCTTATTTGATACATATCATTTATGCCATCGGCGTTGTGGTCGGCAATAGCATAGATGGTTTCGCGCGGAAGTTGCACGACTTCTGGAGTGACTGTCTCGGCCGACCAGGTTGCATCTGGACTTTTTACATTTGTTGAATGAATTTCGACTTTGCCACTCTTGGTATTTTTGTGTCTTATTGCATAAGCCTTCACATCTTTATCACCACTCGGACTGATGTGATAGCTGACGTCTTGGTTTTGAATTACTTCAGCCGGTTTAGTTTCGGCGCTGTTCGCTGACAGGGTGGCTGCTGCGGGAGGCTGGGTTTGGACAACTGGCTTATCTTCTGGTAATGGCTGGATGGGCAGTGCTTGGGATACTGACGCAATTGCAGTCTGGGAAATTATTGGAATCTGTATAGGTGGGGTAGCGACTATTACAGGTGCAACGTGAACGTACACGTTGGCGCGAACTCTGGATTGGCGACTGAATTCTCCCCTGCCTGCTTTATTGTATTGTTCGACATTGACTGAACCATCAAGGTTGACTTCTGTTACGTACGCCACATGCCCATATTCTCCGCCGTTCCAAACAGCAATATCACCTACTCGAGCAGTAGTACTCACTGGAATGTCTTGCTTGCGAGCCATATCGTCCCAGTTCTTAGCGTTTCCCCATCCTCTGATTTCGATATTGTAGGTTTGGTTCACTCGCCAGGCTACAAACGAAGTACAATTCCGGACATCATACTTCCACGGATCGCTTTCGTGATAACGCAATCCATCTTTATATCCATAGTGAGCACTACAGGTTCTTGCCTGAACCATAGGCGGCTGGCAGTTCCGATAGCCCCAATCATAGGAGCTAGCCCGTACGAGTTCAGCATCAGCCCACGGATAGCCACCGGTTTCCGCAGCGTAGGCGGTAACTCCAAAGCTACTAGAGAAAACTATCATACTAAAAATAATAATTACGTTAATACCCTTATTGAATATGTGAATGAACCCCTTCATTGTATGTACCCTCATAGTTATGTAATGCTAAATATAGTACTGAAATTTTATAAGTCAATACTAAACAATATTTTTATCATTTTTTCAAATTTCTTATGTTTTGTACTGTTGACTCTAATGAAAGTCTTATGGTTAGATACTAGTAATGATTCATAGTCCTTATAAATCAAGCGAAATACGTTCTCGTACACGAAAAATTGCATCTATTCACTTTTTATATGTTTTGGCATTGGCCGTACAGATAATTGTTTTTGACGCTGGCAAATTAATTAATCCAGAAACGGTGCTGCAGCGATGGATTGCTACAGGATTACTGCTAGTGGTTACCACATTCGTTTGGTATATTTCACGTAACCGATCGGGTAATCCAGCAACTAGCAAAAAGCTCATTGGGATACTTATTTTGGCAGACATCGCCATGGCTTCGTATAGCGTTTACATAACTCGTGGGATGGCTAGTAAAGCGGTGCTACTTTTTGTAATCCCTATTATTGTATCGTGTGTACTGGCACGACGTAGTGCGCTGATCGCCACAGCTACACTGAGCATTGCCGCCTACGTCATAACGTCTGTAGCGTACTTTGTATTGAATTTTAATGAAGGTTATAAGCTTGAGCTATATGGAGAAATTGGCTTTTATGGCGCCCTCTTTGTGGTTATCGCGCTTTTACTATGGGTATTCATAAGACCTAATAAAAAGATTACGTAAAGACATATGATACAAGTTTCTGACGAGGAGTTTGAAAAGTTTGTAGCTGAGGCTATGGATGCAATTCCTGACAAATACTATGAAAAAATTAAAAACGTAGTATTTGTAGCAGAAGATCAGCCGAGCAACGAGCAGCGGCGCAAGCTTAAACTCCGTTGCGATCAAACTCTTTACGGATTATACGAAGGTATCCCACTCGATAAACGAGGTAGCAATTACAATTTAGTACTCCCCGATAAGATAACCATCTTTAAGCAACCAATGGAAGCGTCATGCAATAGTATTATTGAGCTGAAGCAACAAATACACAAAACGGTTTGGCACGAAGTTGCACACTATTTTGGCTTATCGCACGCCGACATGGATAAACTAGGTGGCATTTAAACAGCTGCCTAGTCATAACGGTTTCCTTTAACGCGGAAACGTTTCAAAATGAGTCCGTCAAACAGCAAATGACTAAAATAGCCTGCTACCGATGCGCCATACAGTAACATCGTAGACGTAAGAATTTCACCGCGATATAGATATGAAACCACGAGGATGGGTGCTGGGATTAATACCATAGCTATTTTACTGTGTGTCCAGCCACGATGCTTGCCAATGATTGGCGTCATGGCAAGCAGGCCAAGATATGCTGATGCTTCTATTTTTCCAGTTGCAATAAGCAGAATATTGATAATAAATGCTAATCCATAAAATATGTTTTGGCCCTTGCTGTTTGTGTCGACATCTGGCCATAGACTGAAAAGAATGGCAATAATATATAGTCCGGCTACAAATTGCCAGTTAGTCAATAGACCACTCGTCTGAGACAATGAATTTCCTGGAGCTAGGTATACTGCGGAAATAAATGCCGTATTCACTAACACACCGCCAACAATATGCCCCTTATAGTTAGCCATCTGCCGTTTTAGATCTTTACTCTATTACTAATAATTACAATCATTACGACAAGACCTAAGACTCTTCGGAAGTAGTTATCTCCATTGAATATTTCTAACCAGCACCACGTAAAAAGTGCTCCGAAGGACACAATTTCAAACACCCTGTTTGCTGTGCCTGTAGTGACACTGCTAGCAACCAAAGTAGCGAACCAAACAATGAAAGGAGTGTTTGGCAACTGAAATAATGTTAGCTTTCCAGATTTGTCACAAAAACATTTTTGAACAAATTTAGAAGTTTTTGCGTTAACCACCAATTTATACTTAGGCTTTAAAATGCACCGTTTTGTAGATTTGCATCTGGTGTTGATGGCGTATCTGTAGGTGCAGGTTCTACTGGAATATTTTCAGGTGCAGGGTCAACTGTTTCGTTCACTGGTTCAGCTACTGGCGGTAAATCAACAGAATCATTCTCTGTGGTTGGATTATCCGAAATTGGCTCAGAAACACCCGTTATCTGTTCTGGGACTGAGTCAGTACCTAATGAGTCAGAAACTTGTGTAGCATCAGTCACTTCTGATGTAACAGTGTCTGCCAATGGTGTCGGCGTGTCAGCTGCTTGTTCAGCTAACGGAGTAACACTTGCATCAGTAACTGGCATCGCTCCTGAATCAACCACAGCTGCAGCGTCGTCAGATTGTGGTGTTACGTTTGTATTATCTGTATTTGATATTGGATCCATTATTATTATTCCTCCTATACAACATAATACCCGCGTTTATGCTTTAGGCCAACACTGATGTCATAACAACGCACAATTTTACGACAACTGAATATCTAAGCTATATACATTTTGATGGATTCGCATACGATATACTAGCAATATGAACCACCGACCGCTCATATTTATTGACCTAGAGACCACTGGTGCATCGACCAGAGACAGTCGTGTGCTTGAAATTGGCGCCATTAGAGTTGAGAATCTCCAAGTTGTAGATAGTTATTCGACGCTACTACGCGTACCGCGCCCTATACCTCCTTTCATAACCAACCTAACTGGAATTGATGATTCGATGACAAAGGATGCGCCTAGCTTTGCAGATATTGCGGATACTTTGCGAGATTTTATGTACGGCGGAATTTTTGTAGCCCATAACGTGGGCTTTGACTATAGTTTTATGCAACTAGAGTACAGGAGCTTGGGTCAAAAATTTAGTATGGATAAACTCTGCACCGTTCGGCTATCGAGAGCATTTTATCCGGAGCAACGACGGCACAATCTAGACACGATAATCAGTACTCATGGGTTTGTCGTAAATAGCCGACATCGCGCGCTAGATGATGCTCAGGTATTGGTAGATTTTTTTAACAAAATTATTGCCAACCATGATCTTCAAACTTTTGCAAAGATGGATAAACTGATTCGTTATGCTCGATAGATTCTTGGAATTCTATATGAGCGATAGCGTTCCATCGTATTTCAACTCTTCGATAAATTGTTGATGAATCTTGGTAATATCATCACGAGAATACGACTGTATCATTCGCATATGCCGAGCTGACTCTTTAACCAAATCTCTATCAATTTCGATTACGACTGGATCTACCAGTAAAGCCTGGCTGTTAAGACCAAGCAGATTGATAGTATCGAGTGTTTTTACACGAGACAGCGCCACATAACCCATGCCAAGCACAAATGATTTACTGAGATCGATTTGGGCGGCGTCGAGTGTCATGCCTTGACTTTTATGCACCGTGATGGCCCAAGCTAAGCGAAGCGGCAGCTGATTAATCTCCGCGATGGTATCAGTGCCCTCTTCCACGCGCCAGCTTCCCATGGCAGCAGTGATAATTTTACCCCTTAAGGTCTGAACGACAGGCATGCCATCACTATCAAAAGAAATAACCTTACCGAGTGTGCCGTTGACGTAGCCTTTGGCGTAATTGTTTTGAACGAACATCACGACGGCGCCTGTTTTGAGCTTGAGCTCTTCCGGTGCCAGACAGCTCTTTTTCAGTGCCGTTCCGACACTCCGATCGCCCTTACTAGTCATCTTGTAGGTTTTTTCTTTTGTTTTTAACTTGGCGAGCTGTTGATCATTGATTGCGTCGACGTCTGCATTATGTGTATAGAGTTTGGTTGGAATAATATCGCTGATTGGTTCGGCGTTTTTACGAGCCATCAAAAATTCTATAGAAGCTTCGGAGACTTCACCACTGCGCATTTCGTTCAGTAACGCCAATAAACGGTCATCATCCTGACGATACTGCTCGCTAAGATAACAAATATGAATATCCATGGCATTCCAGGCTTCTGCGTTGGTTATATATTGGGCACGCATCCCACGTGACACGGGAGGAAGCTGGAATAAGTCACCACACAGCACGACTTGGATACCTCCAAAGGGTTTGTTATTGCCGTGCATCTTACGCAACACTGCGTCGACCATATCGAGTCTAAAATGGTGCAACATCGATACTTCATCGATGATCAGTACTTTTGCCTCAGCAATGCTTTGGCGGAATTCTTTGCGAGCAAAAATAGCGTTAAGATCGGACGATGATAGTGAATCTTTGATGCCAATATGTGCCCATGAGTGGATGGTCTTGCCATTCATATGCGTGGCGGCAATACCGGTCGAGGCAGTAACTGCAACCGGAATAGCATTCTTTTTTAGATAGGCGATGTACTTATTAAGGACATAGGTCTTTCCACTACCGGCAGCACCGGTCAAAAAGACATTTTTGCCAAGCTTTAGAATATCGAGTGCGTTTTTTTGGGTCATGGAATTATATTTTACCTCACAACACACTCATTGTTCTAAACCTATTACACCACATTTCCCTTGATTCCAAGGTCGGACCTTGGAATATATCATGGAAGGTATATTTTTGATGTAGTATACTAGGTATAAGCATGAGCATGACATACGCACTTCTGGTTTCTACCGCATTACTACTATGGGCATATATGAGCGGTTGGTTTTTGCTGTCGGTTATTAAAAAGCGGAATGATATTGCTGATATCGCCTGGGGGATTGGATTTATTGTCGTTGGGTGCTACGCCTTATTCGTAAATCAAACGCCCTCGTTTTCGAACAAGTTAGTCGTCGCATTGACTACTATTTGGGGTATCCGACTTGCAGCGCACATCCTAACTCGAAACCGTGGAAAGGTGGAGGATTACCGCTACGCCGCTTGGCGTAAAGAATGGAAATCGTTATTTTATGTTCGTAGCTACTTGCAAGTTTTTCTGTTGCAAGGGTTACTACTCTTTACTGTCGCATTGCCGGTAGTCCTGACCGCGGGCCTAAAAAACTCATTTGAGGTTACTGCGTGGACTGTTGCTGGAATAGTGCTTTGGGTTTCTGGCTTCTTGACTGAATCTTTTGCTGATTTGCAACTACGACAATTCTTGAGTACTAAACCACCAAAAGGTACAGTGTTGCAAACGGGCTTATGGAAATATTCAAGACATCCTAACTATTTCGGCGAAGTAATTCAGTGGTGGGGAATGTGGGTCATCATGGCATCTACGACATTATCCGCGGAGCTTAAACTGCTTGGTCTACTTGGACCGTTAACCATTACGACACTGATACTTTTTGTATCCGGCATTCCGATGCTCGAAAAGAAGTCAATGAAAAATCCAGAATATAAAAAATACGCACGAGTGACGAATAAATTCTTCCCGTGGAATCCGAAATCAAACTAGCCAAACGCTTGCGCTTGTGTTAAAATAAATGTAATTGGTGCGAAGTAGTCGCTTACATATAAAATTAAGCGACTTTTTTATTACTATAGGAGTTACGATGGATCCAAAGAAAATTCGAAATGTGGCTATTATTGCGCACGTTGACCACGGAAAAACAACGCTCGTTGATGGGTTGCTAAAACAGTCCAACACGTTTCGCGATAACCAAGCTGAAATGAGTCAAGACCTTATCATGGACAGTGGTGATCAAGAACGTGAACGAGGTATTACCATTACTGCCAAAATTACGGCCGTACAACATGACGATTATCACATCAACATCATCGATACTCCGGGTCACGCCGACTTTGGCGGCGAAGTAGAGCGAACACTCAACATGGCAGATGGCTGTTTGCTGATTGTTGATGCTCAAGAAGGTCCAATGCCGCAGACCAAGTTTGTCCTCACTAAGGCTTTGGCGTTAAACCTCAAGCCTATTGTTGTTATCAACAAAATTGACAAGCCGGGCAGTCGTATTTCTGAAGTTGAAGATGAGCTCGCTGATCTTTTCTTAGAGCTTGCTGTTCACGAAGATCAACTTCATTACCCTATCTACTACGCTATAGGACGTGCCGGTAAAGCCTGGAAAGAAATGCCTAGCGATCCTGACGCTGATGGCGACCTGTCAGTGCTATTTGATGGGATCATCAACGATGTACCTGCACCATCCGTCGAACCAGATATGCCCTTTCAGATGCTCGTTACGGCGCTCAGTTGGGACAGTTTTCAAGGTAAATATGCTGTTGGCCGAATCAGTCGCGGCAACGTAAAGTCCGGCGATCCAATTGTTGTCTGTAAAAAAGATGGCAGTTTCGTAAAAGCTAAAATTGACCGAATTTATAATCATCAAGGACTTGCAAAAATTGAAACCAAAGCAGCTATTGCCGGTGATATCGTCAGCGTAACAGGTGTAGGTGACATACAAATCGGCGAAACAATTGCTGATCCAGACAAGCCAGAGGCTCTGCCGGTACTAGAAGTTGAAGCTCCGACGCTAAAAATCTATCTCGGTCCAAACACCTCACCATTCAAAGGACGCGAGGCTGAGTTTAGTACCAGTCGTCAGATTGCCGATAGACTCAAGAAAGAACTTGAGACGAACATCGGATTACTCGTTGAACAAGACGGAATCGGCTTCTTGGTTTCTGGACGTGGCGAACTACACCTAAGCGTACTGATCGAAACCATGCGTCGTGAAGGTTTTGAGTTCGAAGTAGGACGCCCACAAGTTGTAACCCGCGAAGAAAACGGCAAAACAATGGAGCCGCTCGAGGAAGTAATCATCGAGGTTGGAGCGGAACAAGTAGGTAGCGTGCAAGCTGAACTTGGCCAAAGACGAGCAATCCTCAAAGAACAATTTACTACCAACAAAGGTGTTACGAAGCTTATCTACGAAATGCCTACTCGAACGCTTTTAGGACTACGTAACACGTTGATGACCGCAACTAAAGGAACTGCTATCATGAATAGCCTGATCATCGGGTACCAGGAGCTTGGTGCAAGCCTTAGCCAACAACGAAGTGGTGTTCTTATCGCTTTCCAAACTGGAAACACAACAGCGTATGCACTACAGACTGTGGAAGAGCGCGGAACATGTTTCGTAGGACCAGCTACTGAAGTGTATGCCGGGCAAATTATTGGTCTCAACACACGTAGCGATGACATGGAAATAAACGTTGCTAAAGAAAAGCACCTGACGAATATGCGAAGTAGCAGTAGTGACGGTGTCGTGCAATTAACGCCACCAGTCATCTTTAGCCTTGAGGAGTGCTTGGACTTCCTCGAGAATGATGAATTACTCGAAGTAACGCCAAAACATTTACGACTCCGTAAACGCGAGCTCGATCCAGGCAAACGCAAACGCCAAAAGAGTAACGCCAACTAGTTTGTAGTGACAATAGACACTACATAGACATATCCAAGATTGTTAGCAAAAGCAGTTTATACTGGACAAGTACAGTGGTTAGTGTTACTATAAGAGTCTTATTGTGATTCTTATGAATATCGAGTCGTTTAGTTTATATTCTCGCTGTTCAGGTCTTCGCAGTCAGAGAATATAAATCACAGAGTTTATACATCCGGTGAATAACCGTCTAGTATTAAGCTTTGTACAAAAACGAAAGGTACATTCTTGTACAACAACACATACTCTAGTTACGGCCGTAAAAGTGGCGGTCGCTCATCTTATAAAAGTAGCCCTAAAAGTCGAGGCAACCGCCGTGGTGCATACATCGACCCTATTAAGTTCGTAAATAAGCCAAAGCCTCGTGCTGACCAGCCGGTATACGTTGCAGAACACACGTTTGCTGATTTCCCTCTTCATGATGGACTAAAGCGAAATATTACCGCTGCAGGTTACGTAACCCCAACCGCAATTCAAGACCAGGCTATTAAGCATGTTCTTTCAGGCAAAGACGTTATTGGCCTAGCAAACACTGGTACTGGTAAAACAGCTGCCTTTGTATTGCCTATGATCCAACGACTGCTCGATATGCCGAAAGGCACGACTGCTTTAATCGTCGCACCAACTCGTGAGCTTGCTCAGCAAATTGATGACGAATTTAGAATCTTTAGTAAAGGCTCTGGTTTCTTGTCAGTGCTTTGTGTCGGTGGAATGAATATCGTTCCGCAGATTCGAACATTCCGCAACAACCCAGAAGTAGTTATTGGTACTCCAGGTCGTCTAAAAGACCTCGTAGAACGTGGGGTGCTATCGCTCAAGAAAACACACATTGTCGTTCTTGACGAAGCAGATCAGATGCTCGATATGGGCTTCATTACTGACATCGAATTTTTAATAGACTTGCTACCAGAAGAGCGACAAGGTCTGTGCTTTAGCGCAACCATGACACCTGCTATTAGTACGCTCATCCACAAACTACTGAAAGAACCAGAAACTATTTCTGTAGTTTCTCCAGTTACTAGTGAGCACATCGCCCAAGATGTAATCCGAACAACCAAAGATCAAAAGCTAAACATGCTTACAGAAATGCTCGCAGATCCAAATTTTGATAAAGTACTCGTATTTGGTGAAACAAAATGGGGCGTACAGAAACTAGCCGATCATCTGAACCAAGTTGGTCATAAGGCTGAAGCAATCCATGGTAACAAGAGCCAACCACAACGACAACGTGCACTTAATGCTTTCAAGCGTGACCACGTAAAAGTTCTTGTTGCTACTGACGTAGCAGCTCGTGGACTCGACATTCCAAATGTTAGTCATGTTATCAACTATGACCAGCCAAATAGCTACGCTGACTACGTTCACCGAATTGGTCGAACGGGCCGAGCCGGAAAAACCGGTCAGGCTTACACCTTCATCGCGAATTACTAAAAGGGGCTAGCCCCTTTACGCGCAATCAAAATGAAAAACATTTTGTTTGGCTATACCCCCTAAAGATCGTTGCGAAGCAACTCTTGGGTGTATATTTGCGATAACTATAGTAATTAAGACTCTCTGTATAGGGAGCCTTTTTACGTCATATCAATAAGTACTTTTGGGATATACTGGGAGTAGATTGAATTAAGGAGGTTTTATGAAAGTTTCACTGAATGCTGAAAATGCAAAAGTAACTGCTACTGCTAACGCAGAGTTAATAGGTCCAAGCCTAAAGTCGGGTAGTGCAGTATTTACCGAATATGACATTGATGGTTGGAAATACGTGCACATCCATCTAGAGGTTGAGGGAGATCCGAATGTATTCACAAAAGGGACTCACGCAGTACATATTCACGAAAAAGCTGCGTGTGACTGTGACGGGTTCAAATGCGCTGGTGGCCACTTCGATCCAGGCCCAAACGGAAACACTGACCCAGATGCAAATCATGGGTATCATGCCGGTGATTTACCGAGCATCACAATCGACGAATCCGGTAAGGGGATCTTAGAGACTATTACTACCCGTGTGACACTTTCTGACGGTCCTGTATCGATTTTGGGGGCATCATCTGCACCAGAAGGCACATCACTCATGATTCACGGCAATGTTGACCCGTACACACCAGGAGACTCTGGATCCGGACACAGTGGCGGACCGCGTTTAGCCTGTGGAAGTATTCAAAAGGCTAC
>CAYMTU010000018.1:7024-14422 GCA_964393455.1 uncultured Candidatus Saccharibacteria bacterium | reverse complement strand
ATCGAAAAGTACACTCGAAATAACATATACCCAAAGAGGTTATGTTACAATATCATCTGTATGTATAACCTAAAAATATCAAAAAAAATTAATGTATATATTCTTTTTGGTACTTTGCTGCTCTCGATTTTACTCTCCTTACTTTTGGCTAAAAATGTTAATGCGGCCCCGTCCGTCACCATAACCTCACCTACTCCAAATCAATCAGTTCCTGGCACTAGTTTTACGGTACGAGGTACTGCCTCACCCAACACCACCATTGTCGTGTCTGCTAATGATGTATCATTGGCGCAAACAAAATCAGATAGTAGTGGTAACTGGAGTATTAATTCGACTCTACCTGCGGGAAACATAAACCTACGAGCAAAAGCCATACAAAACCCAGAGTATGGGTATTTTCCTTCAACTCCTGACTTACAAAACTATAAGATTAATCGAATACGCCTAAGCGATAATGCGATAAATCCGGGGGGAGGAAGTTGGCCAATTACTTCCACAGCAGAAGCAATAATGCTGCTACCCTCAACAAAAAGCAATTTTATGTACTACGCAAATCCATTTATAGCAAACTCTGGAACTGGAAAATTCATTCCTGGTATCGCAGCAGACGCAACACCAGTGAGCGGTTATCCAGCAGGAGCCTTCACGAACAAGGGTGCATTTTCTGCAGATGATAGCAAGTTCTATTCGGTAAATGGCCAGTTAACTTCAGTAGAAGTTATCGACACTTCAACCAATTCGATAATAGACAGTATCGAGCTTGGATCAAACCAAGTTACAGCATGGGAAGGAACAAATGATAAACTATACGTAATCCTATTTAATAACCAAATAAAAATCATAAACACCGATACAGATACAGTCGAAAAAACCCTAACCATTCCTTGCGTGGCACCAAATTCTACTGCAACTATGACTTTCTCAAAAGACAAAAACTATCCTTTTTATTATGTACCCTGTAGTGGTGACGGCACACTTTTGAAGTATAAAGTCAGTGACGATACGCTGGTGGATACGTTTAATGTTGGACTCAGCCCACAATCTGGTGCTCTATCACTAGATAATAAACGTCTCTTTTTAACATCTAGGTTCGGCACGCCAAATTCAGATAAGTTTAAAGTTATAAACACCAGTGATGGCTCAGAAATTATTACCAAAGACTTGACCGCAGGTGCATTAGGATTTATTAGTACAGATGACTTTCAAAAAATCTACATTACTACGCCAGGTAATAACGTAGATACAGCCAACATTGACGTAATGGATACCACTTCATATGAGATTACGCCGGTTACCCCACCAGAAATAGCTGGTGCGATAACCTTTCTGTCGACCGAATCTAGCGAGGCGTCAATGCAGGTTGCGTTTGTTTTAGGTGCTTCATCACCAAGCCCTTTGTCTGGAGCGTTAGCTGAGACGGGCATTTCATCACTCATTCCTATAGTATTACTGGCGATATTTACTACCACGACATTCTATCTTTACATCGATTATCGAAAACATAAAAAACCGCTTACCACTATAGATCCAGAAATTCATTACACGTTTATACACCATGTAAAGATGGTGAACCTGCCTATGCTTAAGTATCGTATAACGTCTAAATTTCATAATAAGCATTACACCTCTATTTCAAAATAGTACTTCGTTATTTTTATTGACTTTTCTTTTGCATTGTTTCAATAGTATACTATTAGAACTATGGAACAAGGCGAGACTAACATATTTGTAACAATTTCAGGCCTTCCTGGGAGCGGTAAAACGGCACTCGGTCAATGCCTGGATAACATGTCGCCAGGCGAAATTGACCCAAGCTTTAACGAGCATTTTCTAAACATTCATACCATTCCTATGCGCTGGCTACTCGCCCAACAAGGTTACCAAGGCAGTAACACTATCGCAGAACTTCAAGCATTCCACCAAAATCTCCGAGAGGAAGAAAAATCCCATCATGTATTTGATAGTCTCAGGCAAATCAAAGATGGCATTGTCATCGTTGATTCCATACGTAATATCGATGATCTTCGATATATGCAGCAAAAATTTGGTGCTCTTGCTATCGGTCTTAAAGTCCCTCTCTCTGTTGCCAGAGACCGATTTATGAAAGACCAGGATGATGACAAGCATAAACATAGCTTTATTGTATTTGGTGGTGATATTGACGATGAGTCTCTCGATGCAAAAGAACGTATTGTACAAGCTCGAAATTTAGCTTGGGAACATGCAATTACAGAAGTCGGCGAAGACCCGGAACACTATGATTGCATAGAACAAGCAGATGTAGTAATCGATGCTAGTGTAAGCTTCGGACAAGTGGCAGTTGCTGCAAAAGAACAAATTCGGGAGTTCATAAAATCAAAACTCGCAGAACGTTCTCAAACTGCGCGTTCGTCTTCTGTCGCTCCGCCATTGGCAAGCGCAAATTAAAAATAGCCTCTCGCAAGAAAGGCTATTTTTAGATTTAGTTATCAATTTAGCTTGATAAAATATCGTCAAATTCGACAATCGTTTGATTGTTAGTTGGCAATAATTCGTATGCTAGTATTCTGCTTAATTTCATCTATTCTACCCTTTTCGTTTCGCTTGATAGCGAATTTGTTATTTGTTTTATATTGTTTGTTTTATGATCATATAACAGTTACTATTATACATAACTTTGCTATTTTGTCAACTTAATTACTATATTGCTTTGATAAATAGTCTTTTCGTGCTTTAATACTAGTGCAGGTTCTAAACTGTTCTTAGCAAAACTCATAAGAGTTACAGTTCGAAGTAGATGTTTCTTGGTTTTTAGCCAGTAGATCGAATCGATAAGCAAAGTTCACGATAGTAAAGGTCGTACCTAGCGGTTAAAAACAAGGAAACAATTACATGTACAAACTTTTTGTAGGTGGCTTGCCATTCAGTACTTCTGATGACGAGCTTGCACAAATCTTTGGCGCTCATGGTGCAGTAGCATCAGCTGTAGTAGTCAAAGATCGCGACACAGGACGCAGCAAGGGCTTCGGCTTTGTTGAGTTCGAAAACGACGAAGAAGGAAAAGCAGCTGAAAAAGCTCTTCACAATTCTGACCTCGGTGGTCGCAGCATTACTGTTAACGAAGCACGTCCTAAAGAGGATCGACCACGTCGAGACTACGGTGGAAACGGCGGCGGTAACGGTGGTGGTGGAAACAGCAACGGCGGTTCATTCCGTCAGCGCAGCTGGTAATTTATTTACCAGTCACAATTAAACGACCTCTTCGGAGGTCGTTTTCTTTTTACCACACATATTGACAAAATGACCTCTGATATGTACTATATAATCTGCTTTATGGCATTTATCGCGGGGTAGAGCAGTGGCAGCTCGTGTGGCTCATAACCACAAGGTCGCAGGTTCGAGTCCTGCCCCCGCTACCAGAGTAAAAGCCTCATCGAAAGATGGGGCTTTTTCTTTGGTCATGGAGCTGGTCTTGGTTCTGCGACTAGCACGACGTAGTCGGGCGTAGGTCGCAGGTACGTTCATCAAGTTCGCTCGCAAAAACTTGTTTCGAGAACGAACGCAGATGCGCCGAAGGCGGCCCTTGCCCTTTCTTTTGTTTGAGTAGAAAAGGACGATGTCCGCTGTCCTGCTTTATTGTTTGAATCCGTTCTATTTATATTTTAAGCTATTTAACTTTTTAATTAATTGTTTTTTAGTGCTTTCGAGTAAAGGTGCCACTGAATTCAGATAGTAATCGTGAAGCTTTGGAGGTAATTCACATTCATCTAGAAATGCTGTATCTATAGTAAATTGCGTATTCACCGTATTCTCTAATTCTACAAAATCAATACTATTCATAATTTCATTTATGATTGGCTGCCTGAAACCCTTTTGATAGCAGAGTGCTATGGCTAATCTAGATTCGGGGGGCTGTCCGACACACTCAAATGGTGTTTGAGAGTCTAGTCCAACAAGCATTCGGAGAATATTGTGATTTTCTTCAATATCAAATAGATTTTCATCATTAAAAATCTCATTAGTTACTTTACCTTCGTCTAGAAATGCTAGATAGAATAGCCAAACATATACACATTTTGCACACCTTCTACACCAAGGCTTTGTAATATTACATGAATGTGCTTTTGCAATAAGCTCCCAGGATAAAGTAGAAAATATAGTAAATATTGCAGGGTCACTAAGCGGCATTAACGTCGAAAAATATTGAACATTTGACACTAAATTTTCCCTGATATATGAGGCTATCATTTTCTGCGCTTCTAGACTTTTACCCCATTGATGATTTATTGGTGTGTTATTTTCTTTTTTCCATATTAAATTAGGGAAATTTGCAGATTTTTCATGTCCGAGTACTAGTGCACGATAGCCAGACTGCAGAAGTATTGGAATACATTCAAAAACCGATGCCGGGGTCTCTGCAGCTGTAAGAGAATGAATTTTATACTCTTTTCCATCGTATTCCAAAATTGGACTATCTAGAAAGTCATCGTAGACGGCAATTTCATTTATACGCGATTTTGGCGAGGATTCTTGTGCGAGTATTTCTACGTCAGACTGCTCAGCTCTATTGCCATAAATTGAATTTGAGTACTCAAGTATATCAAATGGTATTCCAGCATTCTGCAATACACTAGATGAAACAAAACTGTCTTTACCGCCTCCAAAAAATACCAGTGATTTATCGCTTTTGGTTTTATATTGATACGGCTTATTTGATTTTGTTGAGCTAGCAATAAGTTTTGGCGGCCTTTCATTTGGAAGATTGTTCTCGTATCGCCACTGAGCCCAAACATGCTGAAAAACATTACTCCACAAGTCAACAAGATTATCGTCTACGTACTTTTTAAGTTCCCCTAAGTCAATCCTGTCTAGTTGAAGTGAACCGTATTTATTCATCTCGAACGCTGCAATATGAGCCACAATTCTTTCAAGTGCAGAGCGACCCATTTGCTTCTCAAGTTCATTAAAGTCTACATTCTTATACCATATACTTGTAGAAAATAATCTACCCATTACGTTAGCCTCAAAGTACAAACGGTCTTTTTCGATTTCAAAACGCTCTAAAACTGCCTGCTTCATATATAACCATGATAACGTATATACTTTTGAATGCCATTTAATTATATTTTTTGATTTATAATGAACGGCTGAGTGGTCTTTATTAGTTAGCTATAACTATTACTGCAAACGAGTTAGGCTCATGCTAGTTATATCGAATTTGGTATTATTAAATGGTGAATACTTCAGAATGTGTCATATACATACCGGGAGTTGGAGACTTGCCAAAGGATCAGGAAAACCTGGAGATGCTCTGGTCGCCACTTGGTCTGACTGTAGATACTCAAAAAAGGTAACCCCGTACGGTTGGCGTCGTATCCAAATGAATACCCCAATATGCAAGGAAAAGTTGTCACTATTCACAAATAGTACTTAGGATAAGCAATAGCAATCTTAATAATTTGGCAATACACTAGCTTAAGCAATATACTACTATCATGAAGCGCCTTGCTGGCTATATATTTAGTCCTCTTATTTTTCTATTTATCGTACTGTCATTCCCTATGGTTGCCCATGCCGAGTCTATTAGTTTACAGCCAACAAAAGATACCTATGTTAGCAGTGCAGCCCCAACGTCTGGCTATGGTTCAATCGGACTTGGAACGGTCAGTTATCAGCCACCGACTGCTCGCCAGATGGTTTTAATGCATTTTGATCTTAACTCCATACCACCTGGATCGAACATTTCAAGCGCTACACTTACAATGCGGCTCGGTGGCTGCATAAATAACTCGGCCTCGGCTGGCAGTATTAGTAGCGCACTCTATCTAACCAATGGATCTCCTGTATGGACTGAAGCCTCTACGTATCAGCAGCTCAGTACTAATGGAAGTTCCTTGGATGGTTTCTCAACTAAAACGATTGGGTGTACCCCGGGCGGATATATAGTATTCGAGATGACTGAAGCAATGCAGTACTTAGTAGACAGGTCAATACCAAATGATGGTCTTGTTTTACTCCCTATCGGCGGTGGCGACTATTGGACACGCGTTTTTTATATGCGTGAGGCGGCAGACTCATCACGACCAGCTCTAAAAATAAACTACACTATTCCAAGCGAAACAGTCACAAGCCCAGACAGTGGTCCAATAGAATCAACAGGCAGCACTGGAAGTGGAAGTAGCGCAGGAACTCCGACAAACAGTATTAAAGCAGATAAAGCCGACGTACCGCTTGCACCCGACTTAACAATTATTCCTCCTGTATCTATAACCGCAAGCCAACCAAAAGACAATAGCAACATAGTAAATTTAGAGTGGAAAAAATCAGAAACAACTGACGTTCAAAAGTATCGTATATTTCGAAAATCTTCCGGCCAAGAAGTATATACTCGTATTGCTGAAATTTCTGCCGACAAAACAACTTATCAAGATAAGGATATAAAAGCCGATAAACAGTACAGCTATTTCGTGCGCGCAGTCCGCAATGACAAAGAAAGCGAAAACTCACCTGTCGCCACAATACAAATTTCAAGTAAAAAAACTTCTACCCTACAAACAGAACCAACAAATACCACGCCAAATTACATGTGGCTAGTTCTTGGTATAACGGTTTTAATGTTGATAGCTATTATTATTGCCTATTTGAGGCTTCACAAAAAACACCGACATCTAAAAAATAAAGAAGCTACAAAAAAGTCGCCTCATTCAGAGCTACACGAATCAAAATAATTAATGCTGGTTAAGATACATTGTATTGACAAAAATATATAATTTTATTATTGTTATGCTCCCATACATAATTCTGGGCGGTTCTTGGAGCATTACATGGAATCAGAAGCACAGTTCTCTTACGGGATTGTACCCGATACTCATGGCCAATACGAAAAAGTTGGCAGGATGCTTGATATGCTCGATCCTTTGGTAGATAAAATATTGTTTCTAGGGGATGTTATTGACGGACCTGACTCTAAAAGACTAATCCGTCTGATTCGTAGTCTTGGCGACAGAGCTATCACAACTGTGGGGAACCATGAATGGGTATGTCGAAACGCTATGGCAGATTATGACGACGAAAATACCCGAATTTGGAGAGAGCATATGTGGCCATTATACGAAGATAGGTTGCTCGACAGCTATGGAATCAACAAGACAGGTGATTGGGATTACAACGCACTGGCAATACGTGAAATCATGCAAGAAAATGGTGATTATGAGTGGATTAATAGTTTACCGCCGTACTATGAAACATACGAGTTTGTGGCGCTTCATGCGGGGCCAAAATCCAACATTTTGTGGACGGATCAAAAATCATTTCTGAATATGGTCTCTTCAGCAAAGAAACGTCATTCTATAGAACCCGAGCAGATATTTAGTGGTGAAATAGCAAATATGCAAATTGTACCAAACGATACAGCCAACA
>CAYMTU010000018.1:0-6924 GCA_964393455.1 uncultured Candidatus Saccharibacteria bacterium | reverse complement strand
ATATTTAGTGGTGAAATAGCAAATATGCAAATTGTACCAAACGATACAGCCAACAGAGTATTCGTTAGTGGTCATGCCCACAGCACGGCACCAGTAAGTCATCGAATGCGTAACAATAGAATCTGTTTGGCTTCGAATATTAGTAACGGCGATCCACTCTTCGTATGGCTAAGTACGCAAAACGAAATTGTTTCGTTTTAACTATTTATTTAGTCGCTGTTCAATGTTACTAATTGGGTCATACCAACCTCTTTCTAGTACATACGATTGAATGTTTTTATCTATTCCAAAAATTACCATTAAACCAACTACAATAAATAGTATTCCCATAAACTTTTTAAACCAACCATCAGGTTTTGCTAACCATTGCAGCTTAGCTATAAATACCTGACCAAGATAGGCGATTAATAGCAGTGTAGCGCTCATGCCTATTGCATATACAATAAGGTAGATAAGCCCCTGAATGAATGATACCGGCAGAATAGTTGCCACTATAAGCGCATAAGTCGGGCTACAGCTACTAAATACTGGCCCGAGTGCAAAACCGATAAGTATAGCACCCCAAAGCCCCTTTTTCTGAGCTGCACGGCCAAGATACTTGTTTGACCCAACGAAGAGACCACTACTAGCAGAAAATTTCTCCCATAACCCAGGCCAAATGTACTGAATTCCGAGCAATATCACTAAAGAACCCGATAGTACTTGCCAGACAATTTGCGGAATTCCCAACAGTACCGTGGTAGCTTTAATTAGGAGTGTAAATATAATTACCGAAAGAGCCAGACTGACTGCAATTACCAGTGGTCTAAGCCACTGTTTTTCTGGCTTATCTTTGGCAGACTCTACGAACGAACCACCTATTATGACTGGTAGTAACGGTAGTATGCATGGGGCGGCAACGGTGAGTACACCGGCTATAAAGGACAGTACAAGTAGCGCCATTTAGAGTAGGTTGGCTTTTACGTTAGCAAAAGTTGGTTCATCATAGGCAACATACTTTTCTACTAGATTTCCATTTGCATCGATTCGTACCACCGTAGTTTGTACGGTTACCCCGTATTTTTTTCGCAAATCTTGGTTAGAATCATAGTCTAACTTAAAAATTGTGACGCCTGTTGGCAATGCATTTGCCTTAATATCTTCATCAAGAGATCGACACTGTGGGCACCAAGGTGCATGAAAAGAAAGCAATCGAGTAGTATCAGATCGATTTACCAATTCTGATTCAGAATAATCGAGATATACGCCCGGTTTAGTTGAAGAAGTTGGCGCTGAGTCTACTGGGTTACTCTCTTGACTGGGAGCATTAGAAGATATTGCGGGAGAAGTCTGTACCTTTTCTTCTGAATCATTTGTAGTTAAAAGTAAGTATGCAGCGCTAGCCAGGATTACGGTCAAAATAACTGATACTATAATTACAATTTTTTTGTTCATTACAGTTTAATTATAGCGTAAGAATACATAATATCTTAAATGGTATTTTTCAATTTTTATGATATAATATTCTTATGAGCAATAACGACCGGATTAATCCACTCGTTGAGTTCGATCCCTGCCCCTTGTCGAGCGAAGGTATCGACTTAGCGGCCGAGACCGAGCACTATCTCGATGAGCAAGCACGACCGGTACTGACTGCAATTAAAAAATACGGCTGGATGATTATAGAAGGGATTGCAAAAAGCGGCGGCGGACTAGGAATACATCCTCCTCGTCCATGAGCGTAAGTAGCGTATACTGTTAGCATAATGAAAGGATAAGTACTATGAGCAAAGATAAAGGCCGAAAAGAAGTTAAGAAACCAAAAAAAGCAAAGATCGTTACATAAAGATTAGTGCATTTGGCGATAAGCTATGAACCCTGAAGTAGAAAAAAAAGTAAAAACATTCTTTTCCGCATACCGGTTGCGTAAATATTCGGCGGGCCAAGTTCTTATACTCGATGGCGAAACAACCAACTACGTTTTCTATCTACTCAAGGGCAAGGTCAAAGAATATGATGTCACCTATCGGGGAGACGAAGTAATTTTACACGTCTTTAAACCACCGGCATACTTCCCTATGTCGCAAGCAATTAACAAAGCCACTACGAATAACTTCATTTACGAAGCAGAAACAGACATCGAGATTCGCCAGGCTCCCGATTCGGATGTGGTAGAATTTTTGAAACAAAATCCAGACGTAATGTATGACTTGCTTCGTCGAGTATACTTAGGGATTGATTCGTTGCTTGGTAAAACCGTACAGCTTATGTCTGGCACTGCAAAAAGCAGATTGCTATACGAAATATGCGAAGAAACCCGTCGATTTGGACAAGTAAACGAGAATGGCAGCATCACCATTCAGATTAGCGAAAAAGAACTGGCTGCCCGTGCCGGCTTAAGTCGTGAAACAGTCAGCAGAGAACTCCATAAAATAATGGGTACTAATCTTACGCTTAGTAAAAATAGCTTGGTAATACAGAATTTAGACGAACTTAAGAACCTGTTACATGCTATTGTCTAGGCTAAACTAGAAATCAATGGTTTCAAACAGCTCGTCATACCCTCCTGGATCTGGACGGCTAAAAACAGCCATACGGATCTGCGCGGGCTGAAGACGAAAGGCAGTATAGTCACCTGCTGCTAATTTTGAGATAGGTGGTATGCCCGCATCACTAGTGTTCATAGATGCTTCAATTGTAGCTCTAAATATCTCGGGAAGTTCAGGTGATCCAGTGAGGTCTTGGGCGATAGCAGTTATCTGTACGGTGATTTGCGACTCAGCGTCATAGACTATAAACATAGCATGATTATTATTACTTAAATTACTCGATTTCTTGGTTTTCTTTTTGGTTGTAAATGTAATCTCAAAATTATCACTCACTGCATAGTAAACGACTGATGAGTGCGGCTCACCATCAGGATCGACGGTCGACAACACACCGATGGAATGGGTGCTTAAAAAGTCATAAATCCTTTTGTTCTTTTCTGAATCAGACGCGTTGACATTTTTACTCAAGAAACTCATACTCATTCTCCTTATAACTAACAGTATGAATGATAGTCTACTTTTTACTGTGAGTGAAATCACAGCAACCACTTGATCAAGCTCAATCAATCTTGTTCCTGGTCTTGGTTTAATGTAAGCAGGGAGAGTGCTATGTACATGATGCCAACCAGAAACTACATCGACCGAAATCTTCGTATTCATCACTCGAGAGCAAATGTTAAAGGAGGGACTTCGAAAGTTATGCGTAAAAAAGCAACAAAATCCGATCATGTGAACAGGGTAACTGAGGACCTCAAACGACTTGGTGCAACGCATATTGAGCTCATGTCTTCAGAGAGTAGTTACCTGCCAAAAATTATACATCATAAAGAAATTATCGGTGGTATTGCGTATGGCCATCACGAGGTTGGCTATTGTATGCTGGTCGCAACGAATCGCAGAGTAATATTTCTAGATAAAAAACCATTCTTTGCTAATGTTGATGACATTACGTACGATGTGGTGAGTGGTGTGAGCTTTGGAACAGCGGGATTTGGCTCAACACTCACCCTCCATACTCGAATAAAAGATATTAAGCTCATGACCATGAACGACAATAGTGCGAAAATATTTGTCGATTACGTGCAGCTAAGATGCTTGGAGCACGAAAAAAAGAATGGCAACGGCATTAAAAGCTCTAAGGATTCATCGTTATGATATCGCTTCTACACAGTGGAAAATATACGTTAATCGAAACGAAGCATCATACCAAAATGCTCTATCTTGGAGACGTGGCCTATGCTTGGGTTGAACCAAAAAATACTGGTGAGATACTTGTAATCTCTCATTCTATGCATAAGACAGATTGCATTTTAAGTATTGGTGACTATAAGATTTACGATGTGGATGATGAGCCAAATTTAACCGATCTTGAACATCTTGAACTTGAGATTGGAGATTCTAGTTGGCAAGGATATTTGTTACTTACCGGTTTACCTAACGATCAGAAAAAAAGAGGCAGAATTGTTCCTACCTCCGAGATTATTACAGGTAAGCTAAAGTTCAATAAGTAGCGACACATTTCAGAGTGTAGTCGAAGAAAGGATAATTATGAGTAAACAATTCACAAGTAGCGAGGCAAGAACAATCGGCGAACAAGCAGGGATTGATTTTAATAACGTTGACTTAGAACAATTTAGAATGGGTTTATCGGTTGAGCTTGAACATGGAGCGCACGATCCGGAAACCAATGTAACTAACGATGATGTTGCCATTACCGCAAAAATCGCTTGGGCGCACCTAAAAGAAATTCCCGATTACTATAGCCGTTTGCAGAAAATGGAAGCGGAGGCAGGCTCATAGCCTGATAAAGTAATGGACTACACACTTTCTACTTCTCAAACATTTTTACTCATCGCAGTTGTAGTTTGGGATCTACTATGGCGCGGCATGGCCATGTGGCGAGCTGGACGCAATAATCAGAAGAACTGGTTTATCGCGCTGCTCTTAATTAATAGCATTGGCATATTGCCAATCGTATACTTAATTACCAACCCTAGTCACGAAAAGTACAAGGCAGTACCATGAAAAAACTATACAAATCGTCAGACGATTTTAAAATTTCCGGAGTATGTGGCGGTGTTGGAGAATATTTCGATATTGACCCAACGTTGATTCGCCTTGGCATGATAATCCTGACCATACTCACTGGAGTAGTTCCCGGAATAATTGGCTACGTTGTAGCAGTAATTATTATTCCAAAAAATCCAACAGTAAAATCTAAAGATTAAGAATTCCCTCTTTAGAAGCTTTGTGGTGTTTGCGGATTAATTGGTGGTTGTGGGCCGTATGTCTGGTTAGGTTGAGGAGCTGAGCTTGCTTGTGGTTGTTGCGGATATGCATTTGGTTGCATTGGCTGGACGGGTGGTTGTGGACCATAGGTTGGATTCTGTTGTGGAGCTGGGCTTTGGCCAGGAATACCTGGGATACTTACGGTTGATGATGCAGGAGCATTAAATCCGGTTGGAGTAGGTACCGCTTGCCCACTAGCAACCTTGTATAGCTGATGCTTGCTATTGTGTCTAATGATGACAAAGATTGTTCCGGCAATGCCAGCAATTATAGCGATAGAGCCTATGACAATCAGTACCATTGGAAAATCTTTTATATCTTCCCCATTCTTTATTTTTAGCTCTGCGTTGGCAATAAACTCTGCAGCTTTTGGATGTGCAGGATACAGTTCTTTAACTTTTTTGAAGTTATTGAGTGCTTTAGAGTATCGTGCTTTATAGAATAAATCGATTCCTTTTTGCCATTCGTCTTGTGTTTCACCTGGCTTTTCTGTATTTACATTCGCCTTACTTGCCAATTGTTTAAAATCATCAATATCACGAATGTAATTGAACACACCGTCACCCTTACCAGAACCATCGATGGTATAGGTTGCAATACCGACCACCGAATTAGATTCAGCAAATACTGGTCCACCACTATTTCCATGACCAATGGTAGTGTCTGTTTCTATGAGCTTGTTATCGCTTCCCGTCGCATTTTTTACGGAAGATACTTTGCCTGTAGTTAGGGTGGATTTACTCTGTTCACTATCAACCAAACCGTTCTTTCCTGCACTACCCGGGAAACCTAATATATTAAGTCCGCTTCCCTGTGATACTTCCCCGATTGTGCCCAATTTGGTTGTAGGATAGTTACTTCCTTCTATTTTTAGCAACGCAACATCAGACGCATAGAATCTAGATATACCATCAACCCAACGAAAATCAGAAGAGACTATCTCTGCTCGTTTCATCGTTGATTGATTACCGTATTCTTTCCTCGCTTTAGTAAGTGTCACAATTTCAGATACTTCAGGTTGTTTTTCGCTCAAGCAAACTATCAAGTTTGTAACGCTATTGGTGGTCGTAAATACCGAATCATCTATTTCGTAAAACTTATTAATAATAATATCCGCCTGCTCCTTCTCGTCTTTTGCAACCGCAATATCTGCGTTTGTAATTTTGGCTAAGGCTACAAGATCGTCGAAGTATGTTTGATTGCCTTTAGATAACTCTTTAACCGCATTAAGAATAACCAAATCTTTTGGATTACTGGTAGCTACATGACCGTTGGTGGCAATATAGCCATCACTGCTCACAAAAAAACCAGACCCCGTTGAGCCTTCGCAAGCATTTTGAATGTACGGCTTACCGTTTACGCTAATATCTTTACAGTAGACATTAAATATTTTAACGACTGCTGGACTATAGAGCGCACTTACGTACTCTGATGCTCCGGTAGGTGCTTTTTCTGCTGCTTCAGCAGACTGCGTCATAAGTACAGCATCTAATACGCTCCGAGAGTCATTAATCTTCTGATCGACTTCCTGATTGACTGGTAATGAGCTAACGGTACGTGGACCAAAAGTCATGGAATTGACGATGCCCAAAAGTCCCTCTATGTACTCATCGGGGGCAAAACCTTGATTTATTTTTATAACCATTGGCTTATCGTTAACCACTGCTACGAGCGTTGTGTACTTTGAAATAAAGCTCGATGCAATTTTGTCTTTTGGAGTCAAAACCCAATCAGTTCTTAAGAATAGTACGCCGTCAATGCTTCTTGTATTCGAGGTAACTTTTGTTACTGTTGCGCCATTAGGATTCGGTTTATTGACTACGAGTTTTGCTTCTAGGTCTGCTAGTTCTTTCTGGGTTGAACCTTTTGCAGTCTCATTTTTAAGATAATCGATGGTCATTGAATTTTGATCTTTATCATCCTGAACCCATGTTGGAGATACTCTTATTGACTCATACGCTCGGTCAGATGATAAATCACCACCAAGAATAACTGCTCCGGTAGCAGAATCTATGGCGCTGACATAGTATTCTTGGGGGTTATAGCTAAAATTGTAGCCATATGTCGAGCTGACATCTTGATTACTAGTTAGTTTACCGCCAAAATT
>CAYMTU010000017.1:3098-14600 GCA_964393455.1 uncultured Candidatus Saccharibacteria bacterium | reverse complement strand
GTTGCAATTGAATTTAGCAAATTTTAATGTTATAAATTGTTTGAAGTAACACCGTGACTGAATTACCATCAATCTCAGCAGACACACTCCAACCGCCTATATTTATATATGGTTCATTAAGAATGGGTGGCATGGAGCGCGTGATAGGTGAGAGTAATCTAATAGAAACAGCCCCAGCATTCGTCCGAGGCGTTAAAAAAGGTATGGGTGATTTGTTCTTATGCGCTGATGTAACGCATGATATTGCAGACCGGACTGAAGGTGAACTGTGCTACGTAAGAAACGATACCTATGAGGCGACCATAGAAATACTCGATGAATATGAAGGCGTAAAAGATGGGTATTATAGGCGCCATCTAATATTTGCACAAAAATTTTCAAAATCAGGACTATTCATACCTGCTTGGCTCTATAGTCGAGGTGAAAAACTTTAGCTATTTGGATCCAAGAAATCTCTTAGCAACGGCATGAAACTGTGTCTTTCGATTTTACGAGCATCGTACAAAGTATCTTTATGCGATCGCAACTTTTCGGTAATTAAAGCGCCCGCTTGCACGGGTGTATCATAAAGGTTATCATCCTGATAAAACTCAGGGTATACCTGTCTGTTGGGAAGAATAGGATAGGCTCCACTAAGAACTGCTTCGGCAACTGAGTATCCATAGAGTTCTTGGAGCGCACAGCTTAAAACAATCTTTGATCTACCAAGAATTCGATAGTATGACTCAGTATCCCTACAAGTTACGACAGATAGATTAGCTATACGAGGTAAATCTTTAAATAATGAAGGAACAATACCGGATGGCGAGGTTATAACAAACTGCACTTCAGGACAAAGTTCACATATCGAAATAAGCTCTGCAACGCCTTTATCACTACTAATTCGATGTGGGAAAACTACGTCGATATCTTTAGTTAATGAAGGCTTCAGTAACGGCTTCACGGCATCCAACCCCCAGCTAAATACCGATGACTTTTGTGCAAGAAATTCTGGTAGAGTACTGAATGCATATCTCGATGGTACATAAACCCTTTTATATACCCCAGTCCAGGCTTTCTCGTATTTGGAAATCCATGCATCCTTAAGTAAGTCTTCTTCAATGAATGTCCCACCATGCAAAAGAGCATACAGCTCCGTATTAAGACTATTGCGATCCAATTCATACTTTAGAATATCTATACCTGGATTAAAGAAATCAATGAATAAAAGTCGGTCATACGCCTTTTTACCGTTAATTAAATGTTCGAGTAATTTAAGTTGATACTTGTAAAAATGACTATCATCGAACTCAGCCGGATCTAAATTGTTTGGCAAGTCTGAGAGAACAATATAATCAATATCCAGTCTCTCAGCTTCTATACAAGATTTAATCGATAGGCATATGCGTTCGAATGATGTACCAACATAGTACACGGGCGCTACGAAGGCTACCTTCACTGCAAATACCTTGCCACAAGATCATCGACAGATGTTCTAGCATCAAAATGCCGACTTAAAGCATCAGCTAGTAGCGTATGATCGAAGTACTTACAGCAAAATATATCAATGAGAATATTCTGTTCTATATGCCACGAACTGAGTACGCAGTGTGATTCAGCAAGTATCATGGTGACGGTCCATCCGTATGGCCAAAAATTGTGATACTGAGACGATAGTACATCGCTAACGTTATCCTTAATGATCTTTTTTAGCTTCTCCATTTCAACATCATCCATTTGCGGTACTAAGCTTTTAGCTTGTGACAACTGTATAAAGCTACTATACCCAACTGCTACTTCTTTGAGGTGATCAAATGAAAGCGTATCACTTTCTTCACGAATCTGATCTACTGCGATAACAATATCCCCAGGCTGTAAATCTTTATTAACCTTATCCTCGGTGTACGTTGCTGATGTTTTCGCTCCTAATTTGTTTCGGAGAAGTGCAGGAATTGTAGCCGCTGTCATACGAACGTTGCACTCTAGTATCTTTATATCTTCATTATCAGCCATAAAATCTATCCCAAAAAATCCAATGTAATTCTTTAGGACTGGTTTCAGAGATTGAATAACTAAAGAGATTTGCGATTGAAGCAACATCGACATTTTAGTAACATCAATTAGCTCAGCACCCATATATATCGTTTCATCTACAATTGATTGTTTCGTAAAGCCAAATACCGTAACGTTACCATCTGTATCAATTAAGCCTTGTATACTCTGAGGCTCGCCTAAGGCCTCCTCCTCTATAAACCAATCGCTGGGATTGGCATGATCCAAAATTTTTGTTACCTTCTGCGTGTCCATCGAGTCTAATTTAAATACACTAAAGCCTCCAGCTCCTATCCTTTTCTTTAAATATGAGTTCTTTGATTGACTTGCTGCGTCTAAAAGTTCTTTAAGCGTACTGTACTGGGTCCAATTTGGCGTAAAATCTCCTAGTAGTTTTTTCTGGGTAAGCTTATCATTTGTCTTAAGAAAAGATTCGTACGTCGTATTTAGCGCAAGACCATTCTTGTTCGCAAATTCATCGGCATCGGGATGCGGAATAGCCGTCCATAAACTTTTTATACTATTTGGAACTACCTCCAGCCTAGAGAAAACAGATACATGCGAATTTTGGATATTTCGAGGTGCTACGTGCGCTTCAAACAATGAAGTATTTAGATTACTGACTGTTTCGTTAACACTAATATGGCGTTTTGCTGTACTCGAAGAAAATCCATCAAACCACTGGCCACCATTCTCATACTTGAACATAGCATCTATATCTCGTGAAAGCTCTTCGCCAGTCGCCCTAAAATCTATTGCATATAAAGATTCTTCGTTTTGCAAGAATTTTATATCCCTTATCTGTATTGAATGGAATTTAATTTGCATAGTGTTCATACATCTTTGCTGGCTTGATGAAATCTTTTAGAATCTGCATGTTATAATCTTCAGTTAACTCAAAGGTATAGACAGTTGAGGATGAACTGTAATGTAGGGCATGATCCGCATTTACACCAATACTCTCCAGAAACTCATTCGCTCGTTGTCTTTCTGGAAATTGAGATGGTAGTTTGTACTGACTAAAGTTGGCATCGACATCTTTAAGGCAAATACCTGCATCACTAAGGACTTTTAATACGGTGCGCAGGTTTCTACCTATCATAGTTGGATTTAAAATAACATAGAACTCTGCGGAATTATCTTTCCTTGGCCTCATTCTAGACAGCCCACAGTAAATGAATGCTAGGGATCCATGCACAGTATATGGCGGATCTGTCATAAATGACTGTAGTGTTTTTGGTGGCTCTTGTGTAAGTACATTCATAATGTCAAAGTCTTCAATTTTAATGTTCGTACAACGCTGATCATTAATAGTACTAATAATTCTTTCATCTTTTTCAATAACAGTAATGTTAAATTGCGATACACGAGACAACTCGATACTTACAAAATCATCATCACCGATTAAGCCAAAGTTTATATGCTTAGTACCTGGATATCGATTTTGCAATAGCTGTACACGAGCTAATACAGATTTGTTGTCGCAAGGGAACTGGTTATAGTCACTATTTGGTTGGAATGTTTCTTTAGCTTTAAATTCCGAAGACTTACTAGGAGAGCTATTACTGTTTGCAATAATTTTGCCGTTGTCCAGTTCAATCATACCTTCATTAACCGCAACCTTTATGATGGCAGCACAATTATCAAAATCCGCAGAACTTATATGTACAAATTCATCTAACGTATCAGAGATCTGTAAGTAATATAGCTGCCGACTAAATTCACTGATATCATACTGGATTTTGCTGCGCCAGTACATTAAGGCAGGATCACCTTCACTACAGCTTAGAAGATCAAGAGGATACAATTTAAGGTACTGCATGTATGCGTTCTCGATATAAGTCTGGTATGCAAGTGAGTTGGTGTATTCCATAGCTACTTCCCGATTATAGTCTTGAGTTCTAAATCTTTATCATAGAAATCTTGTTTATCGACTCGCTTTAAGTAGCCAACCACAGCATATGTAATTGGTGTAACTGCAATTTCTACCAATACTTTTATGACATAGACAGTCAGTATTAGGGAAATTAGCGTCTCGGTCGGGATTACACCATAGAATGCAATAATTGAAAAGATTACAGTATCCAATAAGGCAGCTACGAGCGTTGACCCAATTGTTCGAGTCCATAGATACTTACCCTTAGTTGCTACTTTCATTTTAGCTAAAATGTATGAATTGGTTAGCTCGCCAATTAGATACGCCACTAGGCTACCCGCGATAATCCTAGGCAGGAGGCCTAGGATCTGTTCGTATGATTCTTGGGCGGTCCAACCGGCTGCTGGTGGCAAAAGTTGAACTATAAATAGGATACTCGTCATTAGTACACTCATTAAAAAACCAAGAAATACAACTTTTCGTGCAGCTTTGAAACCATATACCTCTGTAATGACGTCAGCAAGAACATAGGCCAAAGGAAATAATATAGTTCCTCCGTCAATAGTAAAGCCAAATGCATTGAACAATTTAGTTGAAGCGATATTAGATACAAGTACAGTCGTAATAAATAACGACAATATGATCATAAAACTCTGCGTTGTATATGAATTATTTTTCATTGTTTCTAACAATATACAGTAGTGACCCCAGTTCTAGCAAAAATAAAATGACCTTAAAGCATTTTGGGAGTAATTAAATCACAAAGTAGTTTATTGTGCAGAAACTTTGTACGCACGTAACGTATACACAATAGCCGGCAGTTTTATGATCGCTAAAACAAAAAGCGCAAGCAATATCGACGTTGATGATATTAGACCCGTTCCAGCGATTATGAGTGCACCTGTAGCATTTCGTATTACGCTCCCAAATGACAAAACGGCAGCACGATTTTCCACGATAGATTCATTAAGTACTGTTGACATATATACACGGAAATAGTTTTCAGTGAATAGATATACGCAGAGTGCAACGATACCAATTATTTTGAAAGGCAAACCAAAGCTTACAAGCGAAACCAGCATAATCATAAATATAAGTATTAGGTCTCTTTTTTTAAAGTACCTGCCTCTAGATAGTAGTGAACCTCCGATCGATGACAGTTTAAATAGTGCGAATACAAGTCCGAAGCTCGCAATATTTACTCCGAGATTCTGAAGTTGTGGCTGCCAAAGGGGGCGACCAGCCTCGTAAATTACTGCAAATGCGAACATGAGCGGCAATAATGCCATAACTTTTTTATTTTTCAGTATAGTAAGTGAAAACGTACTAGTTAAATTTACAGGGTGAGTACTTGGAAGCTTCGCCCTGCTCACAGGCAAAAAGATCCAGGTGTATAAGAAATGGGTAAATAAAAGCACTGAAGCAAGCACAAACAGTGTGCGCAAATTTACATCGAGCGAAATCAACATAGATGTGAGCAGCATACCGACAATAGTAAAAACCTCATCGACAATAGTCACTGTTGAGAAATGTTTTCTATACAAACTCTTATCCTCGATGTAATCGTCATGTAAATACGCCTCGTCTGCGCCCGAAACAAACGCCCAGGCAATTCCGGTACATATGGCTGCCAGTATAAAGATCGTGAGGCTACCGCCAAAAAGAAGCAAAATCACACCAATGAGATGCATAAAAGCACCAACCACAAGAGATCGTTTATTGTTTATCGAATTTGCAATAAAACCAGCCGGCAGGTCAGCTATAGCTGTTACCAGCAAAACAATGGACTCGGTCAATACTGCTTCAGTAACAGATAAGCCATTCTGCGTTTTCCAAACTATTGATATCGGTATAATGATACCCATAGCAAGATGTTGTAAAGCAATTTTTGTATAATACTTCATTTATAATTTAATATTGTTCAATTTACAATCTTATGATATAACTTAGTTAGAGGAGCTTATGCCTGAGACTACAATACCTCATTTTAATCTTACGTCTACGTTAGACTATAGCAAACTTGAAGTCACTTTCGAATCATTACTAGCCCGTTATGAATCGGCCGACGAAGTTTATCGACATCTTGGCCGCGACGCGCTCAGTAACCTTATAACTTCATCAAGTCCAGAGACGCAGGCATTACTCCAGGATGCACGGAATGAGGTAGATACCGCCGGAATGGCAATATTGGGCGAAACAAGAGTTGAACAAGTCAGAGATGAAGTAGCCCAACTCACCGCAATTGCGATCTCTTCAGTATTTGGTACGCCAACGCAAACAGATCAGAAAGATCATCGAATTGCATGGCCAATACATTTTGATCCCCACACAAACCTTACTCGAACTTATTCTCAATCCTTAGGTGAAGCAAGTTTTCATACTGATACCCAATACTTTGAACGACCAGAAAAATATTTTGGTATGTTTTGTGTTTTTGCAGACGAACCAGGCAAAGGCACGAGCGAACTGCTAGACGGTAGGGTAGTAATGGAACGATACCGAGAAGAACATGGAGATGCTGCGTATAGTGTTCTTGGTCAGAAATATCCTTTCAAAGTACCGAGCGTTTTTACACGTCATGCTAGAGATGATGATCTTGAAGTTACTTGGGCGCCTATTTATGATAGTAACGATCAAAATATCCGATATAGGTTTGATACCATAGCTGATGCTCTACAAATTCCGGGCATCGACATTAACGATGAGCAACTAGACGCTATTCAAAAGATAAAGGAGTTACTCGACGATTTCGAACCAGTACAACACCATCTGTTACCGGGTGAGGCTATTTTGATCGATAATCATCGCATGCTCCATGCAAGAACTGCTTTCGATAATCCTGCAAGATTCCTTTACAGAGTGAGAATGGATAATGACTACATATAAAACTGTTGTTATAACCGGAGGTAATTCAGGCATTGGTGCTGCGATAGCAAAAAAATACTGCGTGAACGGATCGACTGTTTATGCCTTAGCCCGGAATACCACAAAGCTAAATGAAATTAAGATGAGTCTGCCGAAGCGATACCAAGCGCATTTTATTACAGAAAAATGTGATGTCACCGATAATCAGCAAGTAGTACGCGTGTTTCAGAACATATTTCGGCAACAACCCGTAGATCTTGTTATCTCAAATGCTGGCATAGGCTACAGTAAGCCATTCGTAAAATATACGGATAAAGAAATGACTGATGTTGTAGCGACTAACTTACTGGGGACAATTAACGTAGTAAAAGCAGCATTGAAATTCAGAAAAAGAAGACCGCTTCAAATTGCATGCACCTCATCATTAGCTGGAAAGATTGGATTTCCAGACATGTCAATATATAGCGCAAGTAAATTTGGCCTTGAAGGTTTAATCGAGTCATTAAGAAACGAATATGACAAGAATGATGTGGCGTTTACAGTTGTTAGGCCAGGTATAACTAAGACGTCCTTTTTCAAAAAAGCAGGGATGCAGGAATTTGAAAAAAGTGTTAAAGATCTGAAATGTTACTATAGTCCGGAAAGAGTTGCAGATATATTTTTTAAGAAACTATCATGGTCACGCTCGACAATTGTTGTTGGCAATGATAAATATTTTTTAGCCATTCTTCCTTTTATACCTTTTCGTCATCGATTTAAAATTTTAGACCTGATTAACAAACTATAGCTAAGGAGTAGCCATGAAAAAACAATACAAGGATCCAGTAAATTATAAGCTCACTCAATCGGATGTTAACAATCCGGGTTTTAGCAATTTTTTAGATGAACTCACGGACGTACCATCATCTGAATCTTTGAAGCCTTATTCGATTGATAAAGCCGGTATCGCTGAACAATCCGCATACATTACTATAAAAGCCATCGACGATAATGACATTGACGTCACAATGCTCATTAATGTATGCATGCAGGTTGAGTTGAAAGGCCACCGTGGTATTCATATGTCTCGCTGCGAAGAAGCACTCTTTTCGCTCGTTGATAAAACTCATACGTCGCTTGACGCATTTACCGAAAAATTATCAATACTTCTCTTGAACGTACAAGATAGCAAAAAAGCTTTCGTGAGTGCAGAAGGTACCTATATACACAAACGCTTAACCAAAATGAGTAAAAAACAGTCCTATGACAAAATGACTTTACGGGCAATATCAACAGCGACACCAAAAGGCACTCAAACAAACATTGGAATGTCGGCTTTCAATATGACCGGTTGTCCATGCACAGAAACCTTTACAAAATTTGCAGTTGTACCAAAACTTAAAAAAGCAGGTTTTGATTTGAATCAAATCTCTGACATTCTTGATATCACAGTATCTGGAACACATACACAACGGGGACTGGCTACTATTAATATTGATAAAACAAGCAATACGGTAACGTATCTTAAACTATACGAAATCCTGGATAACAGCTGCCATCTAGTATACGAACTACTTAAGCGACCTGATGAGCATGAGCTCGTTGTTCGTGTTCTACGCAAGCCCCAATTCACGGAAGATGTTGTGCGGGATATAGCAGGTCAATTGGTGCATCATTTCAAAAAAGATATTGCGCCTACATCTAAAGTATTTATATCTTCACAGCTTTATGACAGTATTCATATTCATGATGTATATACAGAAATAGAGAAAAAATTCAGCGAGCTAGTTGCAGAAGATGTCTGAACTCAATATCCAGCAAGAACCAGCACAAACCTACCAGCTTAATGTACTTGCAAGTGCACTTGGACGATTCGCGCCTTTAGAGCTTGACCCCAGTTCAATAGAACAATCACGTGAATTTTGTGACAATATAGTTGAAGCAATTCGTGAAGACCATAAGCCGGTAGTACCGCACACCAACACCGAACTATTGGAAGAGGCGATTGCTTTTGATGATAAACTTTTTTTTCAGGTTCGAAAAGGGAGAGCGGGGTTATTTCTTTCATCCACACTACTTAAAGAAATGGATGCAATCATAACAAATCATCGAGATGATTGTCTTGAATTACAGTCACAAGCTACAACGAATTCAATGCTTGTCGAGCCACAAACAATTGCCGATGCATACGGTCTACCAAACATCTGGAGCGACGCCGAAGCAATAATAACCGATGAAGCAAAAAAATGGGAGCAGTTTCAGTCGCACCCAGAAATACCAAAAGATCTCACAAAGCGGGTAACAGATCGAGAAACCCAAGATTTAATGGAGCTCATGTGGCGCCATGTTATCGGAGTTATAGACTATCCGTATGTTAAAACATATCTTACGGAGTATCCTGACCTATATCACGTGTATTGGGCGCCGCTTGCAGAAACACTAGATTATGCGACACCAGAAAGCTACGATCGCGCCACACAACTTTCTTTTGATTTACCACATAATGCAACTCACTTGGCGCACTTGGATGCTATTGATCCAAATTTGGGAGTATTTCGCTATGACGACAGCATGGCGCAACGTGCATATTTTGAAGCTGCTGCTGTTCTATCTGAATTACATACTATAAGGCAACTACAGAACAGCGCTACATTCAGAAATGAGCTGTATGAAATCCTAGATCCAGAGGAATTAGACAGTGACGAACTCGCTAACTGGTTAGTTCGTGATAGAGGCTATGAGTTTAAACTTCGAGCAGCACGTTATGCTGCCGATATGCTAATGATAGAAGGACATGACTTTCGTGACACGACACACGAAATAGCAAATATATTCAATATACCTTTGGATGATGCCGTGAAAGAAACAAGGAAGTATATCGCCTGGACGGGCTTAGGTGCGGTATACACTCATGGTTATCGTAAGCTATCCGAACTCAACGAAACAAACGTGCACGCTGCACTCGTAAATGCTGATGGAGAGGCTATAACTTCATGGCAGCAGAAAAGCTATTCCACTTAACTCTTTTGAGACTAAACTAATTATACTAGCCCGGATGTAAATTTAGGCCTTAATTAGTTATCTGTAGTGTGTTGGACAAGACTACTTGTTAATCATCAAAAAAGAGTAACAAGTACAATTTAATAAGATAACTAATTAAGGCCTAAATTTATAGGATTAAATATTATATATTTGACAGTGATTTGGTTCCGGCGTAAGTTACTGATATGAAAATAAAAAACTAACCGTTATGGCATTGGTAGCCCTAACTTTTATGGTCGTTGGTAGCTCTCGTGTCTACAATTCATTTGCCGCAAGTACTCCTCCGTCATGTGCAAAGGGTTCGTATGATATTGGTTTGACGACCGCTTATGACAACGGGGAAGCTAAACAAATTCGTCTATGCAGAATTTATGGTTTCAGGTCTTATGGATCCGAAGACGGTGGCTGGGTTCGAGTTAGCTCCAACGCTTCCGCTAGATGGGTAGGACTATTCCAAGCAGCACTGCGTTCTGGTATTACTCTTGAAGCCAATAGCTCGTTTAGGAGTAATAAAAAACAGACAGAACTATATAATTGCTGGATAGCGGGGGTTAAGGGCTGTAATCGTGCAGCAAAACCTGGGTACTCTAATCATCAAACTGGTACTGCAATAGATATAGATATTGTGCCTGGTGCCACAGATCCAACGCTAACAGCTTGTCGAGCTAACCCCAATAAATATCCTGTTTACAAATGGCTGAGCCAACATGCATCTAATTACAGCCGCTTCGCTCGTGTTGAAGATGAATGTTGGCACTGGTCTGATACGGGTAGATAGACTCTCGCAACCAAAATTAATTTATCCCGATAAGCTTTTGTTACTCGGCAAGCACTAACGTATAATTGTACATACGAATGGCGAAAAAAAATCCTGAAACACCCTGGTGGAAAGTACTTGCAACAGATACATTAGGTGTCTTGTTGCTGCTGTTGGTACCGTTTCTTGGCCCACTACCAGGGCCTGGTGGAATACCATTACTACTAGCTGGGTTCAGCTTATTGGCGGTTAACCATGACTGGGCCGACGGTGCAATACATTACATAAAAAAGCATAGCGTATCGTTACGAGATATCGTCTTTCCAAATACTACTTGGGTTAAATGGTCGTGGGATATATTCTCATTGCTTCTACTCATTGGCGGAACGTACCTAAACATTGTGGCCGAACACTGGTTCGTTAAAGCTATGAGCATCGGTATCATGGCTGGTTCGACAACAATATTTATTCTAAACCGCAATCGCATTGATGTGTTAGATAAGTTTCTTAGAAGAACTGGCAAAAAGTAGATTTTCCACGGTTGCTTACTACGTACGTATTGATTTAGACTTTTAGACTTCATGAATCACCGTGAGTAAACTATACTGTTCTATATGATAAATAAACTTAATAAGTATTTTGTCCTTCTCCCAATTTTGTACTTGTTCGTTGCCATTTTTATAGCCAGAAGTGATGTAAAGTATGTGTACGCTGCTACGATCGTGCTCGTAATTATTGCCATCTTTATCCAACGAAAAGCTAAACTCAAACCCGAAATATTCTTGGCTCGCTGGCTAACCATACTTGGTGCGATAGGACTAACTGCCGCTGCCATTCTTTCGATTGAAAAGATCGAGCTGCTATCCGACCCTGGACGTATTGCCAGCTGTAGTCTGAGCCCTGTTGTTGCGTGCTCACCAGTTATAACCAGTCCACAAGCTAGTGTATTTGG
>CAYMTU010000017.1:0-2998 GCA_964393455.1 uncultured Candidatus Saccharibacteria bacterium | reverse complement strand
GCCCTGTTGTTGCGTGCTCACCAGTTATAACCAGTCCACAAGCTAGTGTATTTGGTTTTGCAAATTCATTCTTTGGACTCTTTGGTTTTTGCGCCATATTCGTAGCCGGCATTACCATTCTGGCAGGGGCAACAAAACTGCATAAACTATGGTGGCGAACTTTGCTCGCGGGTACTGCAGCAGGAACAGTATTTAGTATGTGGCTCATTCACGAAGGTGTATTTGAAATAGGCAAGCTATGTTTGTATTGCATGCTCGTATGGTTAGTATCTTTTGCTTTGTTTTTCCTAGTTGCTGCACATGCGATTCAAAATAAATATGTCAATTTTGGTGTAAAAATAAACAAGCTGCTGAGCTATAAGTACGAACTAATAGCTACGTCTTATGCCATAATCTTTCTGATCATATTCTTTCGTTGGGCAGACTACTGGCTGAGCCTTTTATAAATACAGCCCTATTCTCGGTGCATGCAGCCAGCCCAGCAGCATGGGCGTCGCTTACCGGCCATCAACTCTGTTATAGTCCGCTCGATATGGTTTTTTCGTGTTTCCGGTTTCTTAGTTGTAATAGCCCAACAAATCCATTCATTACGGGCAAGGGGAGTGAGATCTTCCCATCGCTCCAAAGCAGAATTATCCGATAGTAAAGCTTCTCTAAGGTCATCGGGCACTTTATGTACTACTCCATTCGTAATATGTATGGCCATTAATTCATACTACTTTAATTAGCCGTATTCTTACAATGATCATGCTCAAATTCTAAAACAATATTTGGTTAACGACGTTTAGATCGTGCTGCATTACGACGCTGAGCTCGATTCATTCCCTGATGCTGGTTACCGTTCTGACTAAATCGCCCAAGCATTGAATCTAGTACAAGCGACGCTTCTTTGACTTTTTTTGCATGCACTACAGTATCAAAATGAACAAATAAATCTTGCATATACGTATCAAAACTAGGTAGCGTAAACCGAGCCAGCGTTTCACGATCGTCTTCCTGAAACCCGCGTTCAAAAATTCTTTTATACGCGATCAACTTCGAACGCAGCCTATTTGGGTTCACTTCCATAAAATTTTGCTCTTCAATAATCTGTATTGCAGGGTGGTACTGTTTGTCTTTTCCAGGTTTACCGGTCTGAGGACTAGACTTTAATTGCACTAAATCACTTAACCCAGATTCCATATTAGTCAACATAAAGTCCCAGGCCCGGTTATGATTCGGTCGGCCAATTTGTGGACTATCTGCATTATCGTACGAAGGCAGAATGTATATATGTTCAAATTTTTCTAAGTACATTTCTTTGTTCATGCAAAAATCTAGAAACCATAATGCTTCATGGAGCCCACCTTTAATGTGCGGTTGCTTGAGTCGCCTCCACATGCTGATTGAAGCTTCTGAATTATTAAATAAGTAATGTAAATCATCAATTAGTACACCAAGTTGATGACGTCGTAACTGCTGATTTCCCTCTAAAAAGTCACTGTCTTTGTCTTGCAGTAAGTAGGTGTAGGCCGAGGCTGTTAATAGCAACGATGCTTCGAGCCCGAGCATTCTAATTTGGTCAAAAAATAGTGTATCGTCTAGTGTTGCATCTTCTGGATCCGGGATATGCGTGTAGCTCGCGGCCTTATCTAACGTCGTATAGTGCATTGACGTTATGGTCATAACAAATTCCTTGTCTTCTTCTACCCGATTTAGGTTTAACGCAGAACGAGTCATTTCAGATATCACTAGTAACTGCTCGAGATCTTCAACTGAGCTAATATGGTAGTCCTGCATCCTGGTAGCAATAATGTTGTATAAGTTAATGAGGTCACTTTTTGGATCTGACAAACTCATGCCTTTAGAGCCAAGTATTTCTTCCGCCCATCCAGATGGATTTTCAGTAGTAAAAGCTTCAGGATACAGTAACGATGCACTCAAACAAACGGCTCCGTGTACAAATATAGTACGGTCGTGCATTCGCAACATATCCCGTCGATCTCTAGATTCAATCGCACTATATGAAGCAGCTATATCTTCTAGCATGACCATTTCATTCAGCGGATCTTGCGTTTTCCACCACCGCATAACCTCATTAGGTAGCGCAGTATTACCAAGAATTGTTGGTTCTAATTCAGTGCGCACTTGCATTTCAAGTTCGCTAACAGTTTGCATTTGTTGGTCTAGAGAAATAGGCAGTGTATTCTCTTTGGTTTTATCAGGAGACATAAAACATATTTTAGCATATTTTTGTGTTTTTAGCAATAGCTTAATAGCAGCAGTTTATTCTGTTGACAGCCAAAGTATACTAGTCATTACAGTATTTTTATTGTATAATATATTTTATGAACGATGCTAACCGTGGCGAAAATATACATCTAGATATTTCTGTACAGGCCGAGGACGCTAGAAAATTCAAAAGCTTAGTTAAAAAAGTGGTTAGCGTTAACTTTATTACGTTCGGTATAAGCCTTGCTAACGAAGTACTCATTCAACATACGCCGGTTGGATTCTCTCAGGTTGCCATGGAGGGTGTAGATGGTGTGTTGCCACTGGCACTTAACAAAGCCAATCAAGCCGATCATAAAAGAGTAGCAAAACGTGCCATTGGCTGGCGTTCTGCAACCAACTTGGCTCATATAGCAGCCGGCACTGCCGGAGTAATTGAAGCATCAAATTTCTTGGGCGAAGATATGAGCTATGACGCTCGAGGCATCGCCATTTCAGGCCTTATCGGCCTTTGGAACCTTGGACTACTGAGTTCGATTCGTCAGCGACGTCGAGATAGAAATCTCGGTATCCATGAAGTAGTGGAGCTCACCCCAGAAAGCGTTGCGATGCCAGAATCCGTGAAAGATGTGCTGAAAGAGTCGCATCATAAACACCCCGATTACTCAGGACGTAACTTAGAAAACCTCGAGATGTGTGCTCGTAGTAATATCGTGGAAGCGTTGCCGCCATTACTCGGACCAATCGCACAAATGGGCTGGGAAAACGGCAGTGCAAGCATGGTCAT
>CAYMTU010000016.1:10898-15121 GCA_964393455.1 uncultured Candidatus Saccharibacteria bacterium | reverse complement strand
ACTATCATGCTGGAGTGTATAAGTCAAAATATTTAGTTAAAAACTGTGGAAAACTTCCCTCGATCACGAAGCTCTCTCGGTTCATAAGAGGGGCTAGACCCTCCTATTGCGTCCGGCTCACTTTTAGCTCGCCGGGGCTGTTCTCTCCATAGCTATATTGTTTTTAACGGAATATATCCGCCTAAAAACAATTTTATATATGTTCCTATTTGTCGGAAAAATAACAGGGAGACCACAAAGGATCTCCCTGTTATTTTTGAACGATCGTAATTAAACGAGTTCTACAGTACAACCGGCTGCTTCAAGAGTTTTCTTGGCTGCTTCGGCGTCTTCTTTTTTAGCTGCTTCGAGTACCGTTTTTGGAGCACCGTCAACGAGCGCTTTTGCTTCACCAAGACCAAGTCCAGTGATTTCTTTTACAGCTTTGATGGCTGCAACTTTTTGTGCACCAGCGTCCTTAAGAACGACATCGTATTCGCTCTTTTCGTCAGCTGCTGGAGCTGCGTCTGCTGCTGGTCCGGCCACTGCAACGGCTGCTGCTGCAGGCTCGATGCCGTATTCTTCTTTTAGAATTGTTCCTAGTTCGTTTACTTCGAGAACAGTAAGATTAACAAGCTGTTCTGCAAATTTCTTTAGATCTGCCATTTGTAATTTCCTTTCATGAAATTTTAGTAGAAAGCAGAGGGTTAAAAGTATAAAGTACTTTTAACCATACTACCTACCAAGTTATTAAGCGGCTTTCGCCTTAGTTTCTAATGCTTGCAGGTAACCATGAAGGTTGCCTGACAGTCCACTCATGATGCCGTTTACAGGGCTATTGAGGGTGTTAATGATGCCAGCGATGAGCTGGTTCTTGCTTGGCAAGGTTGCGAGTGCGGTGACTTCTTCGGCGCTCATGAAGTTTCCTTCTGCACTAATTGCTCCTACGAATTGAATAGTAGGATTAGTCTTTGCAAACACGGCTAATGCTTTTGCAGGTGCAACTTCGTCTGAATCGTTAAAAGCGTAAATCAACTGACCCTTTAATGCGCTGATATCAGCGTCTTTGAGGGTTTCGTTAGCCTGTACTGCCTTAACGACGAGACGGTTCTTTACAACCTTGACTACAGTACCGTCGTTTTTAGCATCGCGGCGAAGTTGCTGCATTGCTTTTACGGTTGTACCTTGATAGGCTGCGACGACGGTTAATTTAGAAGATTCAAGCAAGCTTGCGACTTCGTTAACGACGTCTTGTTTCTTTACTTTGGTTAATGCCATATGTTTCCTCTTAAGACTTATGTATCGACTCATCTATAAAAATTAAGCAAAGCGTACTTTTTATATGAGTCTATTTGGACCTAGCGCCTGTTTTATCTTCTGTACTCACTCACCGTATCGTTTGTACGGTTTGTTGCGTTCCTCGATAAGAACAGACCCTATATCCTAAATTGCAAAAGTCTTTAGTTAGTTTTTTGCATTTAGTCGACTCGACCTAGTTCGACACGTTACCGCCTATAAAACAAAAAGCCTTTAGCAGTTACCTCGCTAAAGACTATTATTCAAAGCATGAAACGGAAAGTTTCTACCTCGGTAGCGTATTAAGCATTTGGTATCATCCTCAGCTGCTACTGTCTTTGGTAACGATGTGTATATACTACGTTAACTGGGGTGAAATGTCAAACGTAAAGGAGGTCAAATCCCTCATAATAATTACAAGAATAGCGGTAGAGCTTCTGAACTGGATTGGGCAAAGTCGTAGGTTGTTTTTGCGAGCATGTTTTCTAGTTTTTCTTTGTTGTCAGCCTCGAAACCAATAAGAACGTTGCCGGTGTCCGCGCCTTGGCCGCGATAGTGAAAGAGACTAATATTCCATTGATCAAGAATAGTTTCGAGAAAATTTTGCAAAGCTCCCGGTCGTTCAGGAAAGTTAATTTCGTAAATGTACTCTTGTTTAGTTGACCGATATTTTCCACCGACCATATGACGGATATGTTGTTTGGCGACATCATCGTTTGATAAATCTTCATATGTATATGAATGAGATTTTAGTCGATCGATTAATGCTTGTTTATCACTAGTATCGCGAAGTAGTAACCCGACCATAATAGTTGCTTTTTGGTCGTCGTTTCGACGGTAATTAAACTCACTTATACTTAAATCGGCTACAATTCTATGACAAAAACTATAGAGAGCTCCCGGATGTTCTGGAAGTGTGACGGCAAACAGTGCTTCCTTGCCACTGCCGATGAGTGTTCGTTCGGCAATGTACTGCAACCGTTCAAAGGTCATATTTGCACCTGAACAAATGGCGACAATATTTGCCTTGCTTACCGTATGCTCTTGAGTGTATTTTATTGCTCCCGCAACTCCGAGTGCGCCTGCAGGTTCGACGATACTTCGGTTCTCTTCAAATATAGATTTGATTGCCGCACATATCTGATCATTTGTAACGGTAATTACTTCGTCGACATATTGCTTTGCTATTTCAAAAGTACGTTTTCCGACTTGTTTAACGGCAACGCCGTCTGCGAATATGCCAACATGGTCGAGAATAATACGTTCGTTTGATTGCAGAGATAAACCCATAGCATTACTATCTTCGGGTTCAACACCAACTATTGTAATGTCAGGTCGTAGGTTTTTTACGTACTGTGCGATACCAGCTATCAGCCCCCCGCCTCCTACGCAAATGAATATATGAGTGACATCGGGGAGTTGCTCTAAAATCTCTCGGCCGATAGTTCCCTGGCCTGCGATGACTAGTTCGTCGTCAAATGGATGGATAAACGTTGCACCTGTTTTTTTGGCACGCTCCAAGGAATGCTCGTACGCGTCAGAGTAGCTATCTCCGTATAAAATGACTTTTGCACCGTAGCTTTTAACCGCATCAACTTTAATGCTCGGTGTCGTTTTAGGCATAACAATCTCGGCATTCAGCCTAAGTTTTTGAGCGCTATAGGCAACTCCTTGAGCATGATTGCCTGCGCTCGCGGCAATAATGCCTCGTTCTTTTTCTGCGTCGTGCAGCTGGACTATTTTGTTGTATGCTCCACGTATTTTGAACGAATGTATAGGCTGTAAATCCTCACGTTTGATGTATATAGAACAGCCAAGCTGCCGTGATAGTAAATTGGCTTTCTCGAGCGGTGTCTCAACCGCTACATCGTAAACGCGAGCTAACAGTGTTTGTTTAACGACATCATTCATGCGACTTCTTTGTAGGCCACCGCCTCAACTTCTACCAACAGTGGATTATCTGCAACACGCGGTAGCTCTTTTACTGCCACCGTAGAACGAGCTGGTCGAGATCCGGCCGTTTCAAATACGTTTCCATAAGCGATGTTCATTTCATCAAAATAAGCCATGTCCGTGAGGTATACCGTGATCTTTACGACGGTTGAAAATGACGCTCCAGCATCACTTAATACATTACCTAAATTTTCTAGTGCGAGTTTTGTCTGAGATTGAATATCTTTTGGAGCTAGTCCGTCCTTGGTGCCAATTTGACCTGCCGTAAAAACTAGGTCACCGACTATTTGATAGCTGCTATATGGTCCATATGTTTTTGTCATGTTATTCCCTCTTTTATACTATTAATAAAAACGACCTCTCAGGCTGCCGAGAGGTCGTTTATGTAAGTATATTCGACATCAGCCGCAGAAGCGGTTTGTAAAATGATCAATAATAATTACATTTGTCATAGTGCAATGCTACTCCTCACAACAAAAAAGTCAATATCCTGAAAAATTATCTGCCTTTATGAGAAAGCATAACGCCAAGAAGTCTTGGGTTACGTCTAGCGGTGGCTTCTAGTAGTGTATCTGGGGGCGTACTTTCAGGAGCTGCGTCTACGGTGAAATAATCGACATTAAACGGATGCACATCGCTGCCTTCACTCTTAATTATCTCTATAATTTCTGGTAACGGGCTGTCTATATAAGAAACTGGAATTGGGTCATTTACTATCATAAACAATTATTATATAATAAAAAATAGCAAAAAACAAAATGCATTAATGCGCTACAGTCTATGGTATTGCTACTGTTGACAATTTGTTTGATAAGGCGTACATTTTATTACGTGAAAACAATCCAAGCAATTATTCAAAAGCCATGCATGAACCGTGAACTCGGACTCGTGCTCGTTGTGAATTAGTTGTTTGGAATCGGAAATATCGTAGAAAAATAGCCGGCTCCATACATGAATAAGGGAGTCGGTTTTTTTAAGGAGAAAAAATGTCAGTG
>CAYMTU010000016.1:0-10888 GCA_964393455.1 uncultured Candidatus Saccharibacteria bacterium | reverse complement strand
ACAGAGTCGATTATAAGTCAGGATCAAGTTAAAGAGCGTTTAGCGTTTTAGCGTTATCGTGTTCAGAGTGTGTTCGAAACGCACGCCAGAATGCCTGATACGATTACAGGAGTTGTATCAGACTACATCAATGCTATACATTCATTGAGGCCGTCCCACATTTTTGAACCAATAATGAGAAACGACTCAACAGAACTAGCGATTGGTATTACTGAAGAATTAGAGCAAGTTCTTCAGCCGATGCGAAGTATTCGTGAAACACCTCATTCAGGTGAAGTATATGGAGTTTTTGTCGAGTATATTAAAGATGATCATGCGACAATGCTTCGAGAAGAACTTAAGGTATCAGCAATACCGCGTGCAGTGACCTTAACCTTAGCTCATTTTATTCTTGGTGGAGTTACTGAAGTAACCCATAGTCATTGAATTGTATAACTCGATTAATCTTTCATCTGCTCGAGTTTAAACTGCGTGTATCGTTCGGCGGCTAGTCGGGTTAGCTCTTCATCTTCGCCAGTGTTAACAAATTTCATTGCTTCGGCCATTAATGGATGAACTTGGGCGAGTTTTTCGTGCATCTGTAGTACGAGCTTACGGTATCCTGGATGGCCTTGAGGACTGGTTCTCAACTCGTGAAAATGGAATGCTTCACGAGCATTGTAGGTAATTTTCCAGCGCATACGGTGACCAAGTAACGTTGCATACTGAGCCTCAAGATCATAGCCTGAAGACTGTAGCTCACTGTATAAACCAAGACTTAGATCAAAGCACGCTTCAAACAGTTCTGAAAGTCCAGCTTCTTCGACAAGATCGGGTACCTCATACCCATAGCGAGGAGTCAGCTGTTGCCACTCTAGATCATCAACCATGCGATGACGCTGAAGATCCCGGAATATACCATAATCGCAGACCAGGTCCCAGCTATAGTGTGCTTTTTCTATCGCTCTTCCTGGTTTGTGACGTCTGTTGAGTCGCTCACCCATGTAGCTTTCAAAAACCTGTGCTTTTTTTGCATAGGGCCATCCTGCTACGCTCTGTCTCAATTCCTCGAGCGACAGGTGACTATGTTCATAGAGCATATCGGGAATGAGATCGAACTCATTGCGTGGCCAAACATCACTTAAGCGTACGACGTCTTCGTGTTGACCATAGTTAGTGGGCAGTAGCGATTCTGCAACGCTTTTCATACTCTTTGTAGTATTGGCACGATAGGCAATGAGAGCACCCCCTCTGTCAGGTCTATCTGCACGCTCCAGAAAAGTTGGCAGTACCTTGCGTGCTTCGTCAAGCAATCGCTTACCTGTAGCTTGTGCTTCTGGTAGCGGATCACTCTGCAGATGCATAATGAGGCTTTCAAGCGCTTGCCCAGATGCGTATATTCCAACAGTCGCTTGTGTTGCCACTGGAAGAACGGGTCGAATAGCGTCACATGCCTGCGCTCTCGTTGCACCTTTCCAAGCGACGTCTCGCTCATTAACTGGAACACTTGAATTATCCTGTACGTATTGCGTTAGTTTACGTACCATTTCTGAGTATTTATCAAAAATTGCGTCCATAGTGTCGTTGTATATTTTTTTTGTATCTATATCAAAATGTTCGGGAGTAAAATATCGATATTTCCCTGCTTCATTTTTTTGATCAAAGTAAATGTAGCGCGTTGATTGCTCTAGATATGCGGCCAAACGACCCCATTCGAGCTTTTTTGTTAAGAGATTAGAAGCATTTTCAACGACAAAGTGAAGTCCAACCAGTTGCTGCACGGAATCATCGCCGTAGGCAGTAATCACTCGTTGAAGTAACTTTTCATCTTTTCCGGCAGCGCTAGCAAATTCGTCAAGTATGGTGATTCGCATATCATCACTTCTTCGGCTGAGCCGAGCCATAGCTGCGGCGATCATAGTTGGGCTGAGGGAATCTTTGAAAACGTACACGTCTCCCGATGAGTCTGTAACTGCACTATCGAGATATTCTGTTCCAGCACTCGTGATTCTGTAACGACCTTCAGCTGATTTTTCTACGTATATATTATCGGTTTTAGCTGCAGTAGGAGCGCTCTTTTTTTGGTTTGGTTCTGGTAGCATTGGCTTTATAGACTCCCATAGTAAATCATTAATGGTTTCAATTGATAGTAATTTTCCGCTCCGTACGCAGTCTACGCGACTAAAGTCTCGAGGGAATAATTGACACAAATCATCGTAGACTTCGACCGATTTTTGCATATGCGATAAATCGGCTTCATGTAGGTCCCGCTTTTTATCTGTATAGTTTCGGGCTTCTTTTTGATCGACGAGCGCTTGTGCTGTTTCTGCAGGCACCCGTAAGACAAAACTTTTGTTTGGTCGCGGGATTTTGAGCATCATAAATTCAAGGTTATCGAGCCAGATGAAATAGCCACGTCGCTCTTCTTGATTACTGAACTTAGTTCCTTGATGCGCCATATTAGAACCAGTAAATCGGTTAGCAAGCACTATTTTTCCTTGCTTTAATGCCTCGTGGATTTTAAATGATGCCTGGTATCTATCGAGCGCATAGAATAACGAGCCAGTGTACGGACCTACTTCTTCTGAAGAGCCGTATTTTCCATTTAAGTATTCCTTTACGAAGTAGCTCGATGGTTCTTCGTATTGAGGAAAATCAAAGGTCGCGACATCATGCCCCGCTTTTTTAAGTCGCTCGACGAGTAGTTTGAATTGGGTGCCTTTTCCCGATCCATCCGTTCCTTCTATGACCAAAAATATTCCTGTTGTGTTTTTCATAATTTACCTTCTCCCACCACAGCATTAAGGTCAGTTTAATATGCGTTGCTTAGTATTTGAGTCCTTTTACTGGAATCGGGATACGTCGTTTGTCTTTATGAGCACGAGGCAGCATTTGCGATGGTTCCCAGGCGGCAATAATGTCTTCTAGGTTATCGCTACTGCTAGTTTGGTACTTTCCAGAAAGTTTCTTATACTCACTGTCTACTGGACCGGTTTCATAAAAAACCACCTGTGCTATTCTTTCGCCTACCGGCAATACAACACTTTCATGTTGATTCATATTATATATTTCCATTGTCCATCGATTTATGTACCCTGGGTCGCCCCAGCCTGCGTCTAGACAGACTGCAACACCATTTCTACCCCAAGTACTTCTTGCCTGCATAGTACTAGTTCCTGGAGCTTTTATACCAATAAATTCATGCGTATGCGCCAAGATTCTTTCATGTGGGCGTAGTACAATAATTGGCTGGTCTGCTGGGACATTAACGAACAATCTTCGGCCATGTTTTTTTGCCCATTTTTCGTGAATCTCAGCCTGCTGAACCTCGCCAAAATAATCAGATACAGCTTTAGCTTCAAAGGGATTATAAAATCCTCCTTCACTCGGTCGTTCAGTTCGATAAAACCAATTTCCAAGGGTGACATCAACACTGCTTCCTGCTATATGGCTATCGATGTAAGGATGAAAAACAATGTGACCTTCTTTAATGGCACTCTTTATTTGGATGTTGCTGTATACCCCCACTAAGAATAATCTCCTCTTTCGTATTTATATTGTACGAAAGAATGTACCTAGAACAAAGGACGTGATGCAATATTACAACTATTACAAAAAATACACCCTTGCTGCGCGTGCAAGGGTGTATAAAAACGAATTGTAGCTAAACCTACTGAGCGACTACCTTGATGCTTGGTCCCATGGTGGTGGTGATAAACATCGTCTTCACGTAGTTGCCCTTAACGGACGCTGGTTTTGCCGCCTTAATGCTCGCAATAACCGCATTGGCGTTGTCTTGGAGCTTCTTCTCTCCAAAGCTAACCTTACCAATACCGAGGTGTACTATTCCAGTGCTGTCGACACGGAACTCAACACGACCAGCTTTTGCTTCTTCGACGGCTTTGACGACGTTGGTCGTAACGGTACCGCTTTTTGGGTTAGGCATAAGTCCTCGTGGACCGAGAAGCCGGGCATACTTACCAAGCTTAGCCATCATCATAGGAGATGAAACGAGGACGTCAAAATCAATGTTACCTTTATCGAGGGCATTAGTAATCTCCTCAAGTCCAGCGATGTCTGCCCCTGCCTTCTTAGCTTTAGCTGCGTCTTCAACGTCTGCAAAAACTGCTACACGGACATTGCGTCCTGTTCCAGCTGGAAGTACTAGGTTGCCTCGGATATTTTGATCGGCGTGTCGTGGGTCGACATTTAACCGAACGTGCATTTCTACGGTTGCATCAAATTTTACGGGGCTCGTTTTGGTGGCAATTGCTAATGCTTCGATAAGACTATACTCTTTATCTTTTTCAACCAGCTTTGCAGTTTCCTGGAATTTTTTCCCACGTCGCTCTAGTAGGCTACGAGTTTTTGGAGCAGGAGCTTTTGGTTTTTCTTCCGTGGCTTTTGCAGTAGCCTTACGCTCTTCTTTTGCTTCCTTTTCCTCGGCTTCTTTAATAGCTTTAGCGCTGTGCTTGCCAGCTTTAGCGACTGTCTTTTTAACTGATACTTCTTTTTCTTCAACTACAGCTTCAGGAGTTTCAGCTTCTTTATTGGCTGCCACCTTTTTTAGCGCGGGCTTTTTGACTGGAGTCTTTTTGACTTCTGTTTTTACCACTTCAGTTGTTTCTACTTTTAGCTCTTCGCTTTTTACTTCTTTGGCTTTTGCCATGATGTTTTCCTTTCGTGGTGCAATCGAGCGTAGCTCTCCCACAAATTAATTATTATTCTTCCTCGATAGCTCTATAGACGTCTTCAACGCCTCTTGCTTCGAGATCTGTAATTGTTCGTTGAATTTCTGACAGTTCAGGATTACTGCTAAGGGCAGATTTTCCGAGGAGCCGTTCGCTTGCTTGGTCGATTGTACGCCTATAAGCTTCAGGATCCCTCTCTCCGTATCCTGGACCAGCATCTCCATGTGGAATTTTTGGGCTCATGATTAATCCTTAGTCCTGGCTGCTATATGTGATGCTGCGTATACTTCCGCTTCATACACAAATTCATCCATTATGCCTGCCGGTAACCCATCTATACAGCTCAAAACAGTTTTCCCAATTTCGTTTGCTCGAGTGTGCAGAGCATTAATGTAGTAGTCAGCAAGATGACTGTCGTTAGCTTCTCGCACAGCATGAAGGTGTCTGTATAGGTCGAATGGTATGACAAAAGGACTTGATTCCATTACTCCATGAACTTCGCGGGCCGTCTTATTATCGAATAAAAGTGATGGGTCTGGATGTTCTCCAGGGAGTACTTCTATTTCACCGTGTAATTTTTGTCCAGCATACGTAGTCATAGTTATCCTTCGACTTCTACACCCATACTTCTCGCTGTTCCAGCAACCATCTTTTTAACTGCTGGGATGTCATCGGTATTCATGTCGTGAGCTTTTGCTTCAGCAATTTCTGTTAGCTGCTGATCGCTCAATTTCTTAGCAATCTTTTCGCTATTTGGCTTGCCAGAGCCCTTCTTTATACCAAGCTTTGCTCGGATAAGGTCATCGGTTGGTGCACCTACTACACGAAAGTCCATCGTTCGGTCGTCGTAGATGGTGATATGAGCAGTGACAGTTTGTCCCTGCATATCTTTGGTGGCATCGTTAAAAGGATTGATGAAATCCATCATGTTGACGCCATACTGACCGAGTGTGCTACCCACTGGAGGTGCTGCACTGGCACGTCCACCAGGAATTTTCATTTTAAGATTTGCTTTTACTTTTTTTCCGGCCATTTGGAAAATCTCCTTAGATTTTCTAGTTCAAAGTTCAAAGTATAAAGTTCAAAGTCTTTGAAGCGTAAGACAGAGAACGGCACTTGATGATCTAGATTTAGATTATTGTGCGTAACTAACAAATTATACTACAGATTACCTCTGTTGTCTAGACTGTACTAACCCTGATGTTATTACTCATTGTGTCGGTTAGCTATACTCGTTTAACTTGAAGACTGTCGAGCTCAACTGGTGTTTCTCTTCCAAACATGTTCACTAGTACTTTAAGCTTGCCTTTTGCTGGGTCGATTTCATTGATGGTTCCGTCGAAACTCTTGAATGGACCATCTGTAATGTTGACCACATCGCCGATTTTGTAATCGATTTTGTGTTTAGGTTGCTCGAGGCCCATCCGTTTGTTAATCTTCTCCATTTCGTCATCATCGATTGGAGTTGGTTCGGTACCGGTACCGACAAAGCCAGTAACACCAGGAGTATTACGGACAATGTACCACGCATCTTCGGTAAGCTTCATTTGCACGATAACGTAACCTTGGAAGATTCGTTTTTCGACAACTTTTCGTTTACCGTTCTTGATTTCGATCATTTTTTCTTTTGGAACTAAGATCTGGTAGATCTTGTCTTTCATGTCCAAGCTCTCCGCTCGTTGGCGGATGCTTTCAGCTACTTTTTCTTCGTATCCACTATAGGTATGAATAGCGTACCACTGTTTGGTTGTGTCGTATCTTTTACTCATTATTGTAGTATTATCCTTCTAAATATTTTATCTAATCCATAATCTATGATCGTAATTACGAGGCCGAATACAAATGCAAATACGATGACTGCAAAAGTAAGCTGTCTCGTTTCACGGCGTCCAGGCCACGTTACAAGTTTTAATTCTTTCCACGCATCTTTGAAGTAGTCAATAAGAAATATTTTTCTGAGCACTCTACCGATAAATCGAATCGGGCGAGTTTTGAATGGTCGTAGTAAAAAACGAAATGGTCGAAGAATTTTTGCGAGCATTCGACCAAGAAACTTTACCGGTTTTAATATAAATCCAGCAGTTCGACGAACTTTTCTAGACTTTGGTTGAGCGTTGTTTGTTTGCTCCGTTCTTTCACGGACAGTTACTAGCTTGCGTTTTTTCGTCTTGCTCTTTTTCGACTCCGCCATAGAACTCCTATCCACGCTTATTCACATAAAAATAACCTACTATGATTAGTAGGTCGATATGTCAAGGATACACCGTATATGGCCCTATAGTCAAGTTAAAGTAGTCGCTTCGTACGTTACTATTTTATATTTGGAACGTATATGGTAAAAGTAGAGCCTTTTTCCAGCTCGCTTTCCAGCGATATTTTTGCTCCTATAATTCGAGACAGTTTGGCTGTAACGTACAGGCCAAGCCCTGTGCCATTATGTTGGCGTGTCTTAAAATCTTCTGAGCGGAAGAATTTATTAAAGACTTTGTCTTGATCAGCTTTACCAATTCCTATGCCTGTATCATGTACGCTAAATGTTACCCCATCGGTTGCTTGCTGTGCAGATACTAAGACTGATCCTTCTTCGGTATATTTTATTGCATTGGTTATGAAGTTCTGTAAAATCTCGCGAACGTACAGCGGGCTTGAGTGCAAGAGCTCAAGTGTTTTATCTATTTCGACGTGGAGCTTTAGGCCCTTGTCATTTGCCTGTGGCGTATATGCGTGTTCCAAATCAGTTAGTAGACTATGAACATTAATATCCTCGGATTCAACGATTAGTTTACCTCTCTCGGCCCGTGAGAGCATCGATAAGTCGTTAATCATGCCTGATAGGAATGTAACTTGATCGTATGCTTGCTGAAGGCTACCGTTAATTTCGGGGACATGACTATGCTTTTGGGCTATGAGCTGCGCATTACTGAGATTTCCTTCAGCAATAGCAATTGGCGTCCGTAATTCATGACTCACGACACTGATAAATTCGTCACGTTCTTCTTCAAGCGATTTTTCGTGTGTGATATCGCGAAGAACGACTACGTATCCTTGGTCTGAGTTTTTACCATATCCAAGGTGTACCGGAGCAATACTTATGTATAAATTAACTGCACTGCCGTCTTTATACGTAATTCGATGGTCTCTAGAAATGGTCGCAACCTTACTCTGTTTTAGTAGGTGCGTGATAGTTACGTGCTGTTCGTCTTTATCTATGAGTTTTAATATTCCAGACAAGTCATCGCCTTCTTTAAGCGTATTTAGGTCGAGGATGTTTAGCGCGGCACCATTGTATACAATGACTCGTAGATCTTTGTCGGTAGCCACAACGCCGTCAGCCATACTGTTTATGAGGCTTGTTAGACGTTCGCGTTCTAAGTTGGCGACTGGCTTTTTTGGTTTATGAGGTGTAGGCATTAGCTTTATTATGTCACAATATTTGTATAGCGAGTAGTTAGATGGAAGGTTTATAAGCTTTGAGCTCGGTGCGTTTCTTTTTTGCACCCGGTAGAACACTATCAAATAATGCCCAAAACTCTGGTCCGTGATGCATTACTCTAGTATGTGTTAACTCGTGAAGTAGCACATAATCTATCAAATCCCACGGTAATTGCATGAGGAAAAAATTGAGGGTAATATCTTGATTACTGCTACAGCTACCCCACCTGGCTTTTAGTTGTCTTACGCTAATGCTGTTGTAGTTAAAATCATATTTGATCGCAAGATCTGATAACCTTTTTGGTAGTAATGTCTCAGCCTGATTGCGTAAAGCTCGTTTGGCGATAGTTTGTGCTGCTTTTTGTACGCTTGCCTCAGCAATAGAAGCATTTTCGGGATACGTAACCCACAGTTCACTGCCTTTTTGGCGGGTTGATGGAGATGTACTATCCTGACTCGCCTTAAAGTATATGTGGTGAAACTTTCCTATTGCTTGACCGTTTATTATCGAAGTTTCAGGTTGTCGATTTTCAAGAATCCATGCTTGCTTATTCCTTACAAAGGCGGCTCCCGCTGCGTAAGGTGCCCATTTAGGTAACGTTACAATTACTCTGCCGTCGCTTTTTATGGAAATCCGAATTGACTTCGATGCTGCGTGTTTTTGTAAATGAACTTCTCCGATTTCCGGAATAGTTATAGTTTTCATGAGTGTTATCTATCGAATCAAGATGTTTCGACGTTCATTATCTACTCGGCCGCCTCTAAGTTGATTTGGTACAAGGTTGACGAGTCCAGGCTTAACAACACCGCTTGATGCGTTGTCTATGGCAATAGCTCCGAGCTCGTATAGTTTTTTGATTACCGCACTTCTCTGAGTGTTGTAGGTATGTTTACCGCTGACAACTACGTAATCTTCGTTTTTAGGGTTTTGCATGGTTTGAATATAGCGCGTAAAAGTCTCGTGTGTGTATGAAGCAGCATATTTATCATCCGATTTTCTTCTGTCGCGATTTCCGAGTCTAGCAAACGCACTTTCGGCATCGATCTGTAACCATACGAGCAGCGCTTCTGACTTTGTTCGGCGTGCAATATTACGAAGTTCTCGCCGCTGTGCTAGTCGAGCAGCATTTGCATCAAATACTACACTTACACCAGCGTTGAGAAATTCTTCTGTCATGTAGAGCATAAGATGATTGACGAGTTCATTCTCTTGTTTGTCGTATCGTGGTTCGGTAAATAGTTCACCTCTAATTCGATCGCCATGAACGTGCGCAGCGTTGAGCGTTTCGCTGAGTTGCCGTGCAAAATGAGTTTTACCCGCACCGGGATAGCCGTACATCATTATGAATATAGGTTTGGTTGAAGTAACTTTGCTCATACGTTCTATCATTGTATAGTAGACATCCCAGGAAATAAAGTTGAACAGATATATAACAAGTGACAAAATCGTCAATTTGTCATATTATAACTCCTGTACATTCACAATATAACTTCTTGGTTTCTGATAATTGGGGACCCGAAAATGCTTGCATTTTTGGGAATAAGGAACCGACTTTTGCTATTTAAGTAAAGGGTCCCCAAAAAGCGTATGCTTTTAAAGGGAAGAGAATGTTGCCTCTTCCATAGAAAGAGAGGATTCTTTTTATGGAAGATAAGTTGACTTTCTTGGGTAGTAAAATTTACTTATCAAACTTGTTTTGTAAGTAAATTGGCTACCTAAGGATTACGCAACAACGAAGGGGTATAGTACAGCGGCTAGTATATGGGTCTCCAAAACCTAAGACCGTGGTTCGATTCCACGTACCCCTGCCAAGCAGAACAGTTCAAAAAAATAACAGATAGAAAAAGTTTTATTTCGTATTGCTCAAATGCTTTTTTGTGAAATTTTCCTGCAATTAATCTGTAAAAAAGTTCGATTCCTGTTTGTCCTCCACTTGTACAATCGAACTTTTTCGTAAAATTAATTAGTATTGCTGAAGAAGTTAGACCATACGTTGTAGCGGAATGAGATTTTAGAGTACAGTTTTTCGCAGTAACTGGGCGTTTAGCGCAACTATTACAGTAGAAGCAGACATGAGTACTGCGCCTACTGCTGGTGACAGTACAATCCCGGCCCCAAATAGTACACCCGCAGCTAGTGGAATTGCGAAAATGTTGTAGCCGGTAGCCCAGCCAAGATTTTGGAACATTTTACGGTACGAGGCTTTGGATAGCTTTATTACTTTAACTACATCATGAGGATTACTGTTTACCAGGATAATATCTGCTGACTTGATGGCTACATCGGTACCAGCCCCGATAGCAATACCTATGTCGGCTTGTGTGAGTGCAGGTGCATCATTTATGCCATCTCCAACCATCGCGACCTTATCACTATTCTTCTGTAGTGCTTTTACTTTTGCAGATTTATCTTCAGGACGCACTTCAGCAAAATATTGATCTAATCCAAGTTGTTTTGATACATAGGACGCTACTTCTTCAGAGTCGCCCGTTATCATGGCCGTCTTTATGCCCATTTCCTTAAGCGTAGCGATGGTCTGCTTTGATTCATCGCGAACTATGTCAGCTAAGCCTAACGCACCGATAACCTGTTCGTTGGTAATCAAATACACTTCCGTCTTGCCCTCTCTCGCAGCTTTTTTTACTGCTTTGGCGATATCCGCAGGAACACTAAGCTTGTTTTCTTCTATATACCGGTAACTGGCAGCTATATACACTTCGCTACCGAGCAATGTGCCTAGTACACCTAAACCTGGCAGAGCTTTAAAGTCAGTGACCTTATCAAG
>CAYMTU010000015.1:7646-15281 GCA_964393455.1 uncultured Candidatus Saccharibacteria bacterium | reverse complement strand
CTTGGCGACGCCCTATCGTCAACGTGTGATTCGAAGTTTGCCGTATAGCCGACAAAACAAGTTTGATCGTCTATACTAGCAAACTTCAAAAGCCGTTTCCTCTCAAATTTGCGAATCCTCTCGCAAATTTGGAACAAGACATAATCATCTATAATTACGTATTATTTACTATCTTGGGACTACGTTAATGACTGTGCAATTTTAACCTAAAAATGCATATCTGACAATGGTTGACTGTGCTTAGTATTCCCTGTTCGAGTCAAGGTTTTAACATTTGATATACTAGCTATAAATACTTATGCATATTATTGATCATACTCGACATGACTCATCAAAAAAAAGAACTCGAAGTTCTAAGCAAAAATTTCGTTTGTTTCTCATAGTTAGTCTCTTGATTATTGGTCTCTACGCGGCGTTAATGGTATATCGTTTCGCTATGCCAGTTACTCCCATTAAACCAGTAACAAAAAATATTTCTATAAAATCAGAGCAGCCACAGGTATCGTGGCCTGCTTACGGTCAGGCAGCGATTGGTGAAAAATCAGCAGGATTTCTCGCTGGAAGCCCTAATCAAACACCGCGGCCTACAGCGAGTGTTGCAAAAGTCATGACTGCATTAGCAGTGCTCCGCAAGAAGCCATTAAAAATTGGTGAAACTGGTCCTGTGATCACCTTAACTACTGTAGATGTAGATTTATACAATGAATATATTTCGAAAGATGGTTCAGTAGTGAAAGTAGTTGCAGGCGAAGAGATTACGCAGTACCAAGCATTACAGGCTATGTTACTCCCCTCTGCAAATAATATGGCGGATAGCCTAACTCGCTGGGCTTTTGGAAGCGAGCGAGAGTATATTGCGTATGCAAATAGTCTTGCAATGTCAATGGGCATGAAGCAGACAACAATATCCGATGCCAGCGGCTACTCACCATTGACGGTGAGTACTGCCAACGATCTTCTGATACTAGCTCGTGCTGCACTCAATGAGCCTGTGTTATCTGAGATTGTCTCTCAGCCATCGGCGACTATTCCCGTGCAAGGAAAGATTGAGAATGTAAACTGGTTGCTAGGTGAAGCAGGAGTAAATGGTATAAAAACCGGTAACACTGATGAAGCTGGAGGCTGTTTCATGGTTTCAGCCCAAAGAACATTACAGAACGGTGATACTAAGACGGTAATCGCGGTGATATTGGGAGCACCATCGCGGAATAAGGCTATCAACGATTCTAAGCCGTTGTTAAGCAGCATTGAAAAGAATTTCATCCCAATTACGGTAGTAAAGAAAAATCAGGTAGTTGGATACTATACTATGTCTTGGAGTACTAATGTGCAGGCCATAGCTGCTAAAGATGTGACAGTAACTGCTTGGCGGGGCGCAAAGCTTAAACCCATAATCGATATGACCGATCTCAACATACCAGCTGCAGCTGGCAGTACCATTGGTACGATCAGCGTAAAAGGCCAATTACAGAAGAGCGACATAGTTTTGGCCACTAATGCCATTACGCCACCTTTGAGTTGGCGGTTGCAAAGAGCATATCAATTATAGTTTGCTGCCGGGGGTAGACCAAAAAAGTCTTCGAGCGTAGGATTATTCTGCTTATGCAATTCGACAGCAAGCTCTGTTCCGACATACCTAAAATGCCAAGGTTCGTACGTGTAGCCTACCGTTGCTTGCGTATTTGGTTGATAGCGGATGATAAACCCATATTTGTAGGCGTTAATTTGGAGCCATTTGCCTTCTGCTGTGTTGGCAAAGCACAGTTCTATTTCGCATGTTCTGTCCGTAGGCCCAAGGTCTACCGCTAAGCCTGTTTGGTGTTCGCTGTAGCCTGGACGTGCACTTTGGGTGTCGGCGGTCGCTTGCCCCTGCGAAGTAACAAAATTACTATAAACACTTGTTTGCAATTCGTACGATCGATAACCGCTTGCGAGCATAAGGTTAACATTCTCTTTTTTAGCCGCTGCCACCATTTGTTCAAGGCTTGTTGCCGCCGATTTCCTAAGTTTCATCTCCTCAAAATCTGGACCAAAACGAAGTGGAACGTTGGGTACCACTAAATCATTTGGGGTGAAATTTGCTGGCTGCAACGGGCGTTTTTTATTTATAACAACCCATAAACTAGTTGGATCATCGATGGATAATGTTTGTTTGTTAAAACTCTTCGTTTTTTTTGTTTTGTTGCCATCGAACCTCGAAAACGAATCCATGGGACTACTCATGCTAGCGAAAATAATTACCATCAAAAGTAGTACCGGAGCAACTGTGTAGATTACTATTTTCTTTTTAGTCATTACCTACATAGTATACCTTGAGACGATTATATTTGTAGTTATGCTTGTCTCTTCGCCGAATATAACGTACATTCTTTGGAGTGCCAGGAATTCACCATAAAGACCCAAACGACTATATCGCCCCCCTATTCATGAATGGATTGCATGGGCGTATGCTGCGATTACCTCCTCCAAAAGGTAAAACTCGTGATATTCTTTTTATTTACGGCATGCATGCAAGTATCGAACGAGTATTCGGTGTTGTTGAATACTTAAATAAATACGGCAGTATCACCGTTCCAGATTTACCTGGTTTTGGCGGAATGCAACCATTTTATAAAATCGGAGAAAAGCCTACCCTAGATAACATGGCTGATTATTTGGCGGCATTTATTAAAATGCGATATCGACGACGTAAAGTAACGATAATTGCAATGTCTTTAGGTTTCCCTATTGTCACTAGGATGCTTCAGCGATTTCCAGAACTCGCAAAAAAAGTTGAGCTTCTCATTAGCGTAGTAGGCTTTGTGCATCACGAAGAATTTATTTTTACGCGTAGAAATTTCTTAATGTTTCGATATGGAGCAAGTATTATGTCAAATCGGCTACCCGCTTTCATAATCAAACATGTTGCGTTACGACCCGCAATGATTAGGGCAACGTATAAGCTCGTTGCTGATAAAAACGTAAAAATGCGTGATGCGGATGATGCTGAGCGAAAAATGAGAATTGATTTTGAAATTAATTTATGGAAAATCAATGACATTAGGACGTATATGGATAACGCGGTGACTATGCTGACGCTCGATTTATGTAAGCAGCAAGTCAATTTACCGGTATACCATGTTGCAGTAGCTGAAGATAGGTATTTTGATAACCATATCGTTGAACAGCATCTTGGAGTAATTTATAGCAAAGTTAGTGTCATCCATGCTCATATGAAGCAGCATGCACCAACCGTTATTGCTGATGCAAAGGCAGCTAGCGAGCTAGTTCCCCCAAAGCTACGACGATTGTTAAATGCTAAGTCAATGAATAGAACATAGATCAGACAACTCAAACGGGTTACCTGTTATAATAAATGTAATATGAAAGTCGGCATAGTATGTCCGTATAACTATTTTCGTCCTGGTGGTGTGCAGGAATGTATTCGTGAGCTTGCGAAAGAATTGACGCGTAGAGGACATGACGTAAAAGTTATTGTGCCGCGTCCTCGAATCGTGCCTGAAAAAATTGATCAAAACATCATAATGATAGGCGGATCTACAGAATTAAATACGCCATTTGCTACAAAAGCTGATGTGGGCATGAGTATATCGAACGAAAGAATAGATCAACTATTTGAAACAGAGCAGTTTGATATTCTTCATGTGCATGAGCCCGGTATTCCGATGCTCGGCGCCCAGTTGCTCGGTCGCTCAAACACGGCAAACATAGCTACCATGCATGCCAGTTTACCGGGAGGTATGGTAAGCAAAAGTTTCGAAAAAATCATGACTCCTTTTGCAAAATATATTGAACCGCGGCTGCATGGTATTACGGCAGTTTCTCTGGTTTCAATGCAGACTGCACTGGCATATGTCCCCGATGCGGATGTTGATATTATTCCAAATGGCATTAATTTACAGACATATACGCCTGCTCATAAGATAAAGAGCAGTTCGAATTCTAAGAAAAAAACAATAGTATACATTGGACGACTAGAAAAACGTAAAGGCGTACGCTACCTTATTGACGCCTACGCATTACTGCGTAAAACTCATCCAGATGTTTCATTAATAATTGCGGGTGATGGAAAACTAAGATCCGGGCTAGAGGCACGTGTAAAAAAGTATGAAATACCAGATGTATCTTTCGTTGGGTTTATTAGTGAAAAAAAGAAAATCAAATTATTGCAAACTGCAGATATTTACTGTAGTCCAGCCTTATACGGTGAAAGTTTCGGGATTGTTTTGCTTGAAGCAATGGCCGCAGAATGCGTAGTTGTTTGTGGTAATAATCCAGGTTATTCGAGCGTCATGAAAAATAAGGGTCAGCTGAGCCTCGTTAATCCATTACATGCTACAGAATTTGCCCAAAGATTAGAAATGATGCTCTATGATAAGCAAATCCGTGAACTATGGCTTGCTTGGGCACATTCGTACGTACAGCAATTTGATTACCCTATTGTTGTCGATAAGTACATCGCTTCGTATAAAAAAGCTATTAAGAACTATAAAAAAAGTATGCTATGAAAATTGGACTTGTCCTTGATGACGGCTTAGATTCTGTAGACGGAGTGCAGCAGTATGTTTTAACCCTAGGTAGTTGGCTTGAATTACAGGGGCACGAGGTTCATTATATTGTTGGTCAGACTAAAAGAACTGACATACGTAACGTACATAGCTTAGCTAAAAATATCCAGGTTCGGTTTAATAAAAATCGATTAGCGATACCGATTTACGCATCAAAGACTAAGATTTCCAAATTACTTAAACAAGAACAGTTTGATGTACTTCATGTACAAATGCCCTATAGCCCTCAATACGGAGGTCGGATAGTGAGCTTAGCGCCAGAGAGTACTGTAGTTGTAGGTACCTTTCATATTTTACCGTATGGACGACTGCAATCTTTTAGCTCACGACTTTTAGCCGTCACCTATCGAAAGACAATGCATAAATTCACGAAAGTTGTTTCAGTCTCACCGGCTGCGCAATCTTTTGCAAAAAATGTCATGAGTATTGAGAGCGACGTATTACCAAACGCCGTTAATCTGACGAAGTTTAATAAAGGTGTACCTCTTCAGGAGTACGCTGACGGTAAGCAGAACATAGTCTTTTTGGGTCGTCTTGTTGAAAGAAAAGGATGTCTGGAACTACTGAAAGCGGTGGAATTGCTAGTAAAAACCAAACGCTTTAGTAATAGAAGGCTCATACTATGCGGAACTGGTCCGCTTGAATCGAGCATTAAAAAATACATTGCTCATAGTAACCTAGCGTCATACGTAGATTGTGTTGGAAGGATTAGCGAAGTCCAAAAACCGCATTACCTTGCTAGTGCAGATCTGGCAATTTTTCCAAGTAAGAGTGGAGAAAGTTTCGGTATTGTACTAGTTGAGGCTATTGCATCAGGTGCCGGAGTGGTTGTTGGTGGCGATAATCCAGGCTATACGTACGTGCTCTCGGGTTGTAAAGACGTACTTATTAATCCGAGAAATATCATCGATTTTTCCGAAAAAATAGATACGTTACTAAACGATGAAGTGAGATCACGAGTGCTTGGAGCTAAGCAAAAAGAAGATATTAAAAAATTTGATGTAAGTGTTGTGGGCTCTCAATTGGTCGGCATATATGATGCGTCGATTGCAAAAGCTGCCCATAACCATAATAATACGTAGCATGGACACAAAAAAACCTGTAGAAATCACCGTAACTAACAAGACAATTATTCGAATTATTCTCATAGTGGTTGGGACTTTTCTGGCAGTTAGGTTTATTTTAAATGTTTCCCATGTTTTAACGTTGATTTTTGTATCATTCTTTTTAGCTATGGCACTTAACCCGGCGGTTAGAATTATTCGAAAGCAACTTCGTATTAATAGTCGTGCCGGAGCTACGGGTATTGCCTACATTACGGTACTCATACTGATAATTGGTTTTTTCGCAGTTATAATTCCTCCTCTGGTTAGTCAAACTGGTAATTTTGTAACTACGTTTCCTACTACGGTTAGAAACCTTAAGACTCAGGACTCTGCTATTGGTCGTTTAGTGCAACGGAATCAGCTTGAAGATAATTTAGACGCAATTGCTAGTGAGCTGGGATCTAAGGTCAAACTTCTTCCTCAGCCTGTGTTCTCGACCGCGAGCCGAGTTGGCGCAACCATTGCATCAATTTTAGCGGTGCTCGTGATGACATTTATGATGATAGTCGAGGGTCCGTATTGGGCAGAGCGATTTTGGGCTATTCAGACAAAGAAACGTCGTGAGCATTGGCAGCCATTAGTGTATAAAATGTATAACGTTATTACTGGGTATGTCGTAGGGCAGCTGTTAATTTCGTTAATAGCAGCACTGTTTGCATTGATAGCCATGCTAGTGGCTTCGACACTACTCGGGGTCTCTATAAATGCAGTTGGTTTGGCCGGTGTGGTCGCACTTACTGGTCTAATACCAATGATTGGAAATACGATTGGTGCAGTGCTGGTTGTTTTTGTATGTATGCTAACGTCGATTCCACTAGCGATAATTATGGGAATATTCTTTTTGCTATATCAGCAAATCGAAAATATCACGATTCAGCCTCATATTCAGTCTCGTAAAAACGAACTTACTCCATTGCTGGTATTTATTGCGGCTTTGCTCGGAATAGGCTTTGGCGGAATATTAGGTGCCTTTGTAGCCATACCTATTGCCGGATGTATTAAAGTTTTGGTAAACGATTACTATCGTAGACGTTCAGTGACTAGCTAATTAAGTAACCTTAATTCTACTCCAGCGTTGTCCTGAAGCAGTGTCGTCTATATCTATTCCTTGATTGTGTAATTGATCTCTAATTGAATCTGAGTTATTCCAGTCGTTCTTTTGACGTGCGTTGCTACGTTGTGCAAGTAATTGTTTTTGCTCGTCAGTTAAGTCTCTAGAACTCGTTAGATCAATTCCTAGTAGCTCACGAATTGTCTGTAAAATATGCATACAATCATCTACCGTTTTTACGCTTAATTGACCTAAGAGTATATCCATAGCTGCTTCGATTTCTGCGATTGCTAGAGGTGTATCGATGTCATTTTGTAGCGCTTCGATAATACTATCGGCTATTTTGTTCAGCTCAGATTTTAGGTCGGTTTTGGTTTTGCTGTTTATGTCCTGCCATCGTAAATCGGCAATTGACTGCCATCGTTCAATTCTGTGTGATGCTGATCGTAAATTGTCCCATGAAAAGTTGCTTTGAGTGCGATAGTGACTCTGTAGTACTAAGAGTCTAAACGCTTCTGCAGTGAAGCCGTGCTCGTAGATGGTTTGTAGCGTCACGCCATTTTGAGCACTCTTAGATAATTTTTCACCACCTAAGGTCATGTGGTTATTGTGTATCCAATAGTTGACGAATGTTTTTCCGGTTGCACTTTCGCTCTGTGCAATTTCGTTAGTGTGGTGTACCGGAATATGGTCGATGCCTCCGGCATGAATATCTATTGTTTCACCAAGATACTTCATTGCCATAGCTGAACATTCTATATGCCAACCAGGAAATCCTTTTCCCCAAGGGCTATCCCATTCCATATCGCGGATGCTGTTTTTCGGACTAAATTTCCATAATGCAAAATCGGTGGGATGTTTTTTATCTGTAACTGCAACTCGTATGCCTGCTTCAAGACCATTGATATCG
>CAYMTU010000015.1:0-7636 GCA_964393455.1 uncultured Candidatus Saccharibacteria bacterium | reverse complement strand
AGTCGGCTACTTTCGTGCTGTCAAAGTAAACACCATCATCGATTGTATAGGTAAAACCTTTCTCTTCGAGTTTTTTTATGAGTGCAATCTGTTCTGGAATGTTATCTGTTGCTGCCACAAGATGATTGAACGGAATTTGAATTGATAGAGCTTTGAGTCCTGATATAAAGTCCTCAGTATAGAATTTAGCTACGTCCCAAGCGGACTTTCCTTCTCGTTTGGCTCCTTTTTCAAGCTTATCTTCGCCTGAATCATCGTCACTGACGAGATGACCAACATCGGTAAGATTCATGAACCACGTAACATTATTTCCAGAAGCTTTGAGAACTCTAACCAGGACATCCCAATATATGTAACCTGTCCAATTGCCAATATGAGGATAGTCATAGACGGTCGGTCCACAGCTATAAAAGCTGATAGCATCAGGATTAATAGGTTTCAACACTTCTATAGACCGGGACATTGTATTGTAGAGCTTCATTGCTTACCTCCATTTTGTATGAGTCGGGTGCTAACGTCGATGAGCTCTTTTTTTAGCTGCTCAAATTGCCATTTATGAGTTTTAAATCCTGCCGCGCTATCATGACCACCTCCACCAAAGTGCTCAGCAAGTTTGCCTGCATACGGAGCACCATGATTACCACGCAATTTACCTGTAATCTTTCCATCAGGGTAAAGTTTTATGACGACAGATAGCTTCACGCCTTCTGCAAGTCGTAATTCTTCAAGTACTAAAACGGCTGGGTTGTAGAATGGGCTATATTTTTGAATTTCATCCCAAGGAATCACCACGAGTGCCAACTGATTGTCGGCGTAGTATTCTATTCGTTGCAGCAGCCGTCCTTTGTAGGCAATTATATCGAGCGGTTTAACCATTGCTAAACGACGCGTTGCTTCTAGTTGGGCTAAATCGGCTCCATGCTCGACAAGCTCTGCAAGCGTATGGATACTATGTGCGGTTGTCGATTCAACGGTTAGCCCCAATGAATCTGCCAGAATAGAAGTTGCCAGAAGTCCAGCAGCATCTTTCGTGACTTGCCAATGTAACTGTTTGCAAAGATTGTAAATAACCTCTCCTGTAGAAACGGCGTCTGTATCAACAAGCGCGATGTTATGTATGGTTATATCATTTTCGACATTATGGTGGTCGATTAATATAAATGGTCGTGTGCGAAGTGCGCCAATTTGGTTGGTTTTTTCAAGTTGTTCTAAAAGAGTGATGCTAGAGCAATCAACTAAAATTGCCAGGTCAAAATTATTAGGTAGGTCTTTTACGACTCTGTCGTAACCAGGAATGTAGTGTAAGTAACCTGAAATATCGATACCGCAGTATAGTGTTATTTCTTTACCTAAGTCACCGAGGATATGCTCTAGCGCAAGAGCACTGGCAAGACTATCTGCATCAGGATTGTCGGCTTGAATAATTACGATGTGTGAAGCGCTATTGATTGCATTTAGTATTTGATCTGATTGTGAATAGCTCATACAGTTTGCCTTCCTTCTAGTGCACGACTTAGTGTAATTTGATCGGCATATTCTAAGTCTACGCCTACGGGCAGCCCTCTTGCTAATCGAGTTACGCGTACTTGACTCGGTTGCAGTTGCTGTTGGATGTATAGTGCTGTAGATTCACCCTCTACCCCAGCATTAGTAGCAAGTATTATTTCTTTTACCTTATCTTCGTCAACTCTCTTTATGAGCTCAGCAATATGGAGTTGTTCGGGTCCTATACCGTCGATTGGTGAGATTAACCCTCCAAGAACGTGGTAGGTACCTTTATATTGACCAGTTTTTTCGAGAGCTACCAGATCGAAAGGTTCTGCAACGACGGCTATTACCGTTTTGTCTCTTGATGGATCGGTGTATAGCTCAGAATATTCTCTGTCAGCATCGATTAGTGCAAACGTTTTTTTGCAATAACCGATTCCTTCATGCAGAGAATCCAGCGCCTTGCTTAAACGATGCGAGATATGAGTATCATTACGCAGTATAAAATATGCGTACCGTTCAGCTGTTCGCGGTCCTACGCCGGGTAAGTTGCCAAATGCTTCAATTACATTCTCAAGGGCTGGAGGCAATATCTGCATTAGAAGGCCATGCCTTTTTGGTATATGGTATATGGTATTTTGTATATAGTTTCAGACCACATACGTGGTTTGCTAGATTCGATGTACGATATACTAAATACTACTCTGTTCATTATTTACTATGTATTTCTATAGTCCGAGGTCACCGAGTGCACCCATGAAAGGTTGCATTTTTTCAGCTGCAAGTTTTTGACTTTGCGCAATAGCATCTTTTACAGCATCTTCGATCCAGCGTTCGAGTTCTCGTATATCGTCAAGATCAACCTGTTCTGGATCTATATGAATTTTCTTAATCTTTTGCTCTCCAGTAATCTCTACCTTTACTGCTCCATCGCCTTGCTCTACAACAATAATTTCCTTTTGTAGTTCCTTCTGTAGTTTCTTTACTTTTAATAGCATCTTAGCTTGGTCAAAACGGCTCATTCAATCTCCTTTATGTATAAATACTACGTACTAGTATAGCAATAGATAGTCGCCTTAACCAGTTGTCTAATGACGGGCACGCTGCCTAAGGTTTTTGATTAAAAGCAGCTCGTGTTGCCGGAATAGACGGCCACGCCACATAGTAACGGTTTGCATGGTAGAAGCTAACCATGATAAGTGCAATCAGTAGCATTCCTGTAGCAAGTGTTTTTGCAAAGGGATTAATGGGAAAAACTTTAAACCACTGCTGAAGCATGAATGCGATTCCTCCAGCAACGAGCAAATAGACAAAAGGTATGAGTATTTGTATTCCTACCGTGCCGTTTAATGCGTAAAGTCCGCAAGATAACATAATTCCGCCGAATATAATTTTTGTTCTGTCTAACAATCTGTCGTTTACAAAAAAGTTAAATGCTCCAAGCAGCGCCATGACAACGGTAAAAATGTCGAGCAAAGGCAACTTTGCAATTCCGTACACGGGGTTAACGGGGTAATTATAGAGGACTAATTTTACGGGTATGAGCAGTAGCCGCTTTGGAATGCCTGCTAGCTGGTTGAGCGGATCTGCTGATAGGCCGACGTAGGCTTTTAATAATTGGGGATCGTTATACAAAGAGAATAGTAATGGACCGAGTAACGCAAGCAATCCTACAATTATCAATACGAATACTGCTCGTTCACTTTTCATGAGCTCGATTACTCTTTTTCTTTGCCATATTGTTCCAAAAATAACAAACCAGACTAGTCCTGGAACGTATAGGAGCCAAACTACCATTCCAAAACCTAGTGCGACCGCTAATCGATGTTTTTTAGTCCTTGGAATCCATGCGCCGTAGGCGATGGCAGCAATAATCGACAGTACCATGATGTCGGGTGTGGCGAGGCGGGTGATGTTTAGCATCCAGCTAGACGTGGCAAATAGTATTGTTGCCATGACCGCTACTCTAAAACTAAACCAACGGCGTATGATATAAAAGAAAAGAGCAACAAGGCCTATGGCAATTACTATTGACACTCCGCGCATGGCAATGAAACCCGTATGATCGATTCGGGTTAAGATATACTGCAATACTTTATGGGGTGCATTGAGCGGATCATTCATGATTATTCTCGCACTACTTGCACTCGCTATAGATACTTTTTCAATCACGCTAAAACCTGGAACGAGGTCTGTAATTCGGTATATGTAGACTCCAAAAAGAGCTAGAGACGCAAAAATAAGACCTAGCGTTGGTGCCCACATTTCACCTAAATATTGTCGAGCTGTCTTTTTGAATTTCATAATTCTATAGCTTAAAGTATACCACGCAAAAACAGCAGAATAAGAGTATTTAGTATATTGTATTTGGTATACAACTGTCCTGTTTTGTCTTCTAAATACTACATACCATATACTAAATACAAGTTATTAACTAAATGGGTCTGTGTGCTTAGTATCGAGGCTACGAAATTGTTGTTTTTCTCTGTCAAAGTATAATTCTACGGCACCAGTCGGACCGTTACGATGCTTACGGATAAATATGTCCATAATATTTTTACGCTCACTTTCGGGATTATAGTAATCTTCACGGTAGAGAAACGCTACGACATCAGCATCTTGCTCGATAGATCCAGATTCACGAAGGTCTTGTAGCTGTGGAATTTGTGGCGTTCTACTTTCTACAGAACGACTTAATTGACTCAGGGCAATGAGCGGAACGTTTAATTCGCGTGCAATACCCTTTAGTCCGCGCGATATCTCAGATATTTCCTGCACACGATTACTTTGTCCGGAAAAACGTGATCCACCGCTCATGAGCTGCAGGTAATCAACGATTATTAGTCCTAGAGGGCGTACATGTGCTTCACGACGCGCTTTCGTACGTAAGTCACTAACGGTAATACCTGGAGTATCATCTATGAATATTTGTGCTTCAGATAGTGCACCCATGGCATGACCTATTTTTTCAAAATCGGTATCGGTTAAATTCCCTGTTCTAAGTGCCCACGCATCGACACCTGATTCTGTTGCCAACATTCTATCTACAAGCTGCTCTTTACTCATTTCTAGGCTGAAAATGAGTACTGGTTCCTGAGCTTTTAAGGCGATGCTATGCGCAAGACCCAAAGAAAAAGCAGTCTTACCCATTGAAGGTCTGGCCGCCAGAATAAATAAATCAGATCTTTGTAGGCCTGCAAGAATATTGTCTAAATCTTTAAATCCTGTCGGTATGCCACGAAGCGTTCCCTTGTCTTTGTGAAGTTCGTCAAGACGATCGAAGCTTTCACCAAGAATTGATTCGATACTGCTGATATCTTGTTTTACGTGTTTTTGGCTTACTTCAAACAACCGTGTCTCGGCTTCTTCGATGAGCTCTTGTAAATCTCTTTCTTCGTTATATCCAAGCTCTACGGTATCTTGAGAAACTTTTATTAAACGTCTGCGGAGTGCTTTTTGCGCTACAATCTCAGCATATTGCTCCACATGAGCAGCCGTTGGTACAAAGTTGGTAAGTTGCGTAAGGTAGGATGCGCCGCCGATGTAATCAATGAACCCCGTACTTTTAAGCTGGTCGGATAGTGTCAGTACATCTATTGGATTATGCTTCTCGTAAAGTTGGGTGATTGCTTCAAAAATACGACCATGCTTTGGATCGTAAAAATCATCAAACGAAACTATATCTGCAATTTTAACTATTGCGTCACTGTCGATTAGTACTGCGCCGAGTAAACTGGCTTCGGCATCAGTATTTTGAGGAGGAATTATTGCTTGTGAATCTGACATAATGTACTTAGGATTCTAGCACTTCCCCGCCACCAAAAATATTGCTTACGGTATCTATGCTCGATTCCGCCGCTTGTTTACTCGAGCCATCCATTTTTTTGGATTTTATGGTTGTGCATACTATGGCTACAGAATCTCCCGTTTGCTGCAAGATAATATCTTCAATTATTTTGCGGTTTTTTGCTTCGTTAATTTGTTTTTGGTGAAAAGCAAATTTAAAACGTAGTGTAATGGTAGTACCGTCGAAATGCATTTCAGCCATTTTTAAAATACCGTACAGTGTACTATTAGTCTTCTTAACCTGAGCGACGATTATTGGCCATGCCGCTTCACTGAAACGTTCACGGTCATCGATGCCAATGCTTTTGGTAGCTTGAATAGTATCGTTATCTAGTTCTGCGGTACTTTCAGGAGTTGGTGGTTTATCGGTGGTTGCCACAGGTACATCTTGCTTTGAATCTATCACTATTTTTTCTTTAGCTTTAGATGCCTTTGGTATTTCCTCTTGTGTAACTACGGAAGGTTCTACCGCGTCTGTTTTTTTAATTACGGTAACTGGGTTATTGTTAAAAATGTATTCCAGTAGCGTTATTTCGAGCACTCTATCGGCCTGCGAACTTGCCTGCACCTCCAGAAGCCTTTGGAGTAATTGGGTTGTTTGGGTTGTTTGAAGTGACATGTCTTTTAGCATTTTATTTCGAATTAATTGGCCAAGCTGCCGAGCAACTATTGAAGATTGCAAGCCTTGATCGCGTAATTGTTGCAATGAATTAAATAGTTCTTTCGCTGTGCCGGAAATTACTATCTGCAATAAATCATCGAGTGATTTTGTGGGTGCAATACCAAGAAGCTGCTGTACTTGAGCTTCAGTTATGTGGTCGCTAATACTTCTCGCTTGATCGAGTAAACTAATGCTGTCACGGAAACTACCATCGCCATGTTCGGCGACCAGCTCGAGTGCCCCATCGTCAATATGTACCTTTTCTGATTTTGTAATCGATTTAAGATACGAAACTAGCGTAGGGGTGCTGATTGGCTTAAAAGAATAGTGCTGCGTTCTGCTAATAATGGTCTCAGGCAGTTTATGGGCTTCGGTGGTTGCAAGGATAAAAATTGCGTGCGTTGGTGGCTCCTCGAGTGTTTTAAGGAGCGCATTGAATGCTTCGCGCGTCAGCATGTGCACTTCGTCTATGATATAAACTTTATATTTTGCGCTAGTTGGTAAGATGTGGACTTTATCCCGAAGGTTTCTGATTTCATCGATACGCCGATTACTGGCAGCGTCAATTTCGATAATGTCTAAATGGATAGCATCATCACTGTATGCTATATTATTAACCTCGTGAGCGAGGATTCGTGCAACACTGGTCTTGCCAACACCTCTAGGACCGGTAAGCAGATAGGCGTGACTAATCTTGCCGCTCGTAATAGCATTACTAAGCGTTGTAGTGATATGTTCTTGACCGACAATTTCGTTCAAACTTTTCGGCCGATATTTCCTATATAGTGCTTGCCCCATTACATTAATGACACGTCAGTAATTACTACTGTGTCACAGCCTCCATTTCGTTATCTTATTATAACGCTTCCGAGCAGGTTCTGTCAGCTACTAAACGTAGTAGTTTTTATCTAGCTGTGCGTCGTGCAGTCTTTAGGGGGATAGGTATAAAGTATAAAAAATGAGGGTTCTACCCTCTTATTTTTATACCTGATACCGAAAGGGGCTAGCCCCTTTTATTTACAGCGCTGCTTCGAGCGCTGCCCATTCGGCAGTAGGATCTTCTTCAGGAACGTTCACGCTTACCTGGTCACCTGGCTTTGCTTTAAAGTACGTAACGCTTGCGAGTAGTACTCGGTAGCTATGGTCACCAACAACAACAAAATAATGTCCTTCTCGAAGTTCAAGTGTTCCAACAATTTGTTTACGTGCGATTGGTCCAATTTGCTTGTAAAGGAAGGTGCCATCATCGGCAATGGTAAGTTTAAGGATATCACCTTGGACGAGCTTTGATTTGCTGGCGTAATTAGCTGGAACGGGATACGTTTTGCCATCTGAGCCAACCATATTTTGGCCATCGAAAACTCCCTCGATAATTTTACCAAGGTTGTCGTCTTTTGAATGAGATAAAACCATTGGGTCATCACCAACAAGACTAATGAGCAGCTCTTTAGCTGCAGCCAAACTAGTCTCAGCCTCCTGGATGAGGCTGCGCATTCTCTTTATTTGTTTCTCCGGTACATCCGCCATTTTTTGTGTCTCTTTTCAGGTCTCGCTATAGTAGTTTTCTTTGCTACCTATACGCTAAAACTATCATGCTGGAGTGTATAAGTCAAAATATTTAGTTAAAAACTGTGGAAAACT
>CAYMTU010000014.1:0-16593 GCA_964393455.1 uncultured Candidatus Saccharibacteria bacterium | reverse complement strand
CGAACGGCGCTGGCTTTCACTAAGCCACTGTGTCTCTTCACCTGGATCCCCCAGCGTACGCCATCTTTCTCGCCAATTATATCTACGCCATAGTCGTATCTTTCGGTGAGCCTAACATTAAGAAAGCGATTTTGCCTAAGTAATCCTGCAATAAAATGTTCGAATTCTAGACCAGTCATAGTGTCAATGCCAGCCTCTATCCTGAATCTGTTCTTAATATGTCGTATAGACCAGACTAGGACAGCCGTACAAGCGGTTATAAACAAAACAATGTAAGCAATATGAATAAGCTGTGATCGGTGTTGCCATGCAGCTGTACCAACCAAGATTAAAATAGCAAAGGTGAAAGTGTCGTCATGTGATCGTGAGTAGCGCGACATATTAGTAAGCCTCACCATCCAGCAGGTTGCCGACTTCTTTATCGATTCGTTCCAGCCCTCCTAAGATCTGGTGCCATGTTTGGTCAACATGGGTCACCAATAAAAACGCCTCATCAAAGATGGGGCTTTTTTATTGGTTGTTACTCGAAGAGCACAACTACGCAAGATATATTTATTATCATAACTTAATGTTATTCTATAAGCATAGACGGAATATTCGTACAGAATGATGAAACATAGGATTATAAAAAAGTTAACAAAACGCCCAGTTATATATCTAATAATAATTTTTATTGTAATTGGAGTAGCTAGTTTGTTGCTCACAAAAGCCGCTGTCCCAACAGCTTCATTTCAAGCCGAAACGGGTGCTCGTTCTGGGTCAGTAACAAGAGTAGACAACGTACCAGCTGCATCTGGTGGTTCACATGTGAAATTTAACAGAGCATCGTCTGGTAGTGGTACATTTAGCGTCGTTGGTGGCGATATCATTGGGCCTGATGGAAAGAAGTTTGTGCCAATTGGAGCGAATGTAGGCGCACGTATAAAGTTTGACTGCTACGCTTTTTACTACTGCAACAATTCAGCGACTGGTCATGCAGACGATGCTTTGGCCTGGGGATGGAATATGGTCCGGCTCAACGTTGTTACTGATGTTCCAAGTGATGTTACGATACAAGAAACAATTGCAGGAGCAATCGCATTAATTGATGAATATACTGCCAAAGGTATCGTAGTTATGCCAAATTCTCATTCCGTAACTGGAACGAATACTCCGATGACTGACGTCAAGTATCAGAATATTAATTTGTTTTGGGACGCCATCCTTGACCGCTATAAAGATAATCCATATGTCTGGATAAATTACGTTAATGAACCAGTTACTACTCCAGTTAAGACAGGGATAGATACTAATAGTGAACAAAGTGATAATAATAGTAATTTTTGGGTAACACTTGGTAATCAGCAATATCAAAGGGTTAGACAAAAAACAAATAACTTGTTTGTGTATGATTTGCCAATCTGGGGGCAACAAATAAATGAATTAGCTCTGACTACAACAGGCGAAGAATTCCTACAAGGAAAGCAGAACGTTGTCTTTTCTTGGCATAATTACGGTGGTGCACTAAAGTTTGATCAAGGATGGGCTCATGGAAATTATAATGACATGACACAGTGGGCACAGTTGGTAAAAAATAAGAATCTACCGGTACTAACGGGTGAATTTGGTAGAAGCAGCGAGGCCAATACCCCTGCATGGGTACATGGTAATGGGAACGACGTGGATGTTTCAGCTGACTGGACATTCGATACATGGTGGAACTATGGATTTGGTGGATTATGGTGGCATGGAACAGGCACCCCACCAAATAATTGGAATCTTCGAATGGATAATAGTGCTTGGTATTCAAATAGTGCAGTACCTTCTGCATCTGGTGAACGATTAAAGGCAATACCAGGCCAAAAGCCGGCAGGATATTAATAAAATGAATAATTTTAAAAAATCATTATCTACGCGCAATACTCGATTTAGAAGTCTAATAATAATTGCCATAGTTTCGGTCGTTGGAGTAATCGTATTGACGAATTCTTTAGCAGCTATTCCGGTAGTATCATTTGAGGCAGAGTCTGGTAATCGCTCCGCTCTGGCACAATTAGTGCAAAATAATTCAAGCGCATCCAGTAGTTCGTATATTCGATTTGCGGCAGGTACTATCACCCCACCGCCAGCTGGAAAGAAATGTACTGTTTCTCTTCATGGTGCAGGTGCAGGATCGATAGGATCGACAGATTGGGGTAGATACAATAATCAGCCAGTAACACTCGTACAACCACGTTCTCCGTATGGAAATTTTTGGTTATACGATGGTCCTCATAATTTTCAATTTGACCCTACCAGTAGCAGTGACGAGACGTATTACAATGATACAGTTACGAGTATAACAAGCGTAGTAAATGCTGCAGGATGTAACGGAGCGTTATTGCTCATGGGGCAATCGAATGGTGGGGCAATGGCTGCAAAGATGTTCTGCCGGGGTTACAACTTTAATGGACGTTTATCTGGGTTAATATTAGACGATCCCGTACCAGACCAAGCTGTTTTGAATTGTAATCCTCAGAATTTAAAATATAAAACGTATCTATACAGTGACGGACTCACCAATGAAGCCAATCAGGCAGGAGGTGTGAATTACCGTTGCAACAGTATGCCATCACAATGGTACTGCGAAAACGACACTGCATTACCGCGAACTCAGTTTGAGCAAGCGATAGGCATGACAGGTGTTCGTCAAAGACAATTTCATTCTTGCACTGATCCTAATAACTCATCCTGTGGCTATGTAAATAATTATGAAAGCTGGGGTCGACAGATCGATAGATTCTGGCGCGACTTCGATACTTTATAATCCGATAGTACGTATATATTCAGTACATTGCAACTACAACTTGGTGGATAAAAAAGTGGCCAATACAAGCATAAGCACGTATAATAGACATAAATGACAGATGTAACTAATCGCGCACCAATTGTACCAATTGAACAATTTAAACGAACTAAAATAATCGTTACAATTGGGCCGTCAACAAGCAACTACAAATCAATTTTGGCTATGATGAAAGCTGGCGCTAATGGATTTCGGCTTAATTTTAGTCACGGCACTCACGAAGAAAGAGTTGAGCAGATAGAGTGGATTCGGAAAGCAAGCAAAGCTTACGGTAAGCCGGTGGCCATAATCCAGGATTTACAGGGTCCAAAGATTCGTTTGGGCGATTTTGACGGAATAATAAATGTTCGCATAGGGCAAAGCTTAACGTTTAAATATAAAGCAATCTATGAAGAAACTGGGATTATTCCGACGCAGTATGATCTAGCGAAAAAAGTGAAGCGAGGTGAGCGCTTATATCTATTTGATGGGCGCATTCAAACGACGATAACCACTGTTAAAGATGGCACAGTCTACGCTCGAGCTGAAAACGACGGCATACTGGTCAAGAGAAAAGGTATTAATCTGCCCGATACTGATTTTGGTGGCGATATTATTACCAAGAAGGACAAAGCCGATATGACCTTTGGCTCAACGCAGGATATTGATTATGTTGCATTGAGCTTTATTCAGCATGCACGTGACATTGTTAAGGTCCGTACGATGTTAAAGAATTTAGGAAGTACTGCAAAGATAATAGCTAAGATAGAGACTAAAGCAGCCACCGATAACATCGAAGCAATTGTGCAAGAGGCTGACATGGTTATGGTAGCTCGTGGTGACTTGGCTATTGAAACACTGCCAGAGTCCGTTCCTGTTGTGCAGCGGCAAATTATCGGGCTGGGGTTACGATATGCAACTCCAACAATTGTTGCTACTCAAATGCTTGCCAGTATGACCGAAATGCCTGAGCCAACAAGGGCAGAAGTGTCTGATATCGCAACCGCAGTAATATTGGGAGCAGACTGCGTAATGCTTAGCGACGAAACTGCCAGCGGTAAATATCCAATTCAATCAGTAGAGATTATGAAACGGGTAATCTTGTATGTTCAAGAACACAATCCTTTACATGTGAGCTTTAATGAATCGAAACAAAAACTATCACGGCAAGAGGCGATATCATCAGCAGTCATTAGCTTGGCGTATTCTATTGATGCAAAAGCAATAGTAGCCGAGACTCTTTCGGGGGTTACCGCGTTACGCATTGTGTCGCACCGACCAACCGTACCAGTCATCGCTGTGTCATCTAATAATAGAACCGTGCAACAAATTGCTTTGGTCTATGGGACAAAAGCATACAGTAGGCCGGTTGATCCATACGCGGCGACAAAGCTTACAAACTGGCTGTTAACCAATAAGGTGCTTAAAAAAAGTGACACGGTGGTGACTGTTTCGGGTAAGCATCCGGGTGTCGTAGGCACAACCGACACCATTAAAGTAAGGGTGCTGTAACGCTATGTTTTCTAAAAAGACCATAAAAGATATTGACCTTACGGGAAAAAAAGTTTTACTACGCGCCGACTATAACGTACCGATTAACGATAACGGATCTATTACTGACGATTACCGAATGACACAATCGATCGCAACTATACAGTACCTTTTAAAGCATGATTGTAAGATTATAGTAATTTCACATCTTGGAAGGCCGAAATCAGCAGAAGATAAAAGTTGTAGCCTGAAGCCAGTTGCCAAGAGATTGTCAAAACTACTTGATATGCCCGTACAATTTTTAGAAAACTGCATAGGTCCTGAAGTTGAAGCCGCTACCAGTAAGCTGAAACAGGGTGAAATTATCTTACTCGAGAATTTACGATACCACGAACAAGAAGAAAAGAATGATAATGAATTTGCGCATAGTTTAGCGAATTTAGCCGATATTTTTGTCCAAGACGGATTTGGAGTCGTGCATAGAGCTCATGCGTCCACCGATGCAATTACCGAGTACCTTCCGAGCGTTGCAGGCCTACTATTGGAACGAGAAGTCGATACTATCACGAATGTCATGGAAAACCCCAAGCGACCATTGATGGCAGTAATCGGTGGTGCTAAGATTTCCGATAAGATTGATGTTTTGAATCGTTTTATAGATATTGCCGACTTTTTGGTTGTAGGTGGCGCTATGGCGAACATATTTTTAGTAGCTAACGATATAGACGTGGGTAAAAGTTTAATTGATGAGGATGATATCCCACTTGCTAAAGATATTATGGCTCGAGCAAAAGCCGAAGCCAAAAAGCGACCATTTGTATTTTATTTGCCACAAGACGGAGTAGCGGCCAAGAAAATAGAATCTCATACAACAACCCGCATTGTTGACTGGGACGCAAACACCATCGCAGATATCGAGAATTACCCTGGTATTCCACCGCGATCAACATCACGTATAGCGCAGGACGAGATGATATTAGATGTTGGACCATTTTCAGGATCGTTCATAGCCGGTGGCATGCAGTTGAGTAATACGGTGATTTGGAATGGTGCTCTTGGAGTTACTGAGACTCCGGCGGTACATGGACCTGTAGGGCCATTTGCTCACGGCACTGAAATATTGGTAGATGCTATGCTTGGCCAATTTGGCCACCGTCCTTTCAGTGTGGTAGGCGGTGGTGATACCGTAGGCTACGTTGAATCACGAAAATTAACCGAAAGCTTTGATCATGTATCCACTGGTGGCGGCGCTGGCCTGGAGCTTATGAGCGGCAAAAAGCTCCCTGGAGTCGAATCTTTACTCGATAAATAGGTGTGTAGTTAGATAGTTGTACACTGTTCGACTATAAACTATTAAACTATCCTACCATCCAACAACATTTTGCATTATACTTGTAAGCATAAGTATTATGACAAATAATAGAACCCTCATTGTCGGCAACTGGAAGATGAACCTTAATGTGCAGCAGGCTAGTTTATTACTGCACCGATTACATGAACGAATTCGAATTAGGCGAGAAATAGAACTTGTACTCGCTCCAAGTATGCTGGCGTTACAGCCCTTAAGTTTGCAGATAGATCGACGAAAATTCCGACTTGCTGCCCAAAATGCATACCATATTGATGGGGGTGCCTTCACCGGTGAAGTTTCTTTTTCGATGCTTCAAGACCTTGTCCACTATGTAATAGTTGGACATTCTGACAGACGACACAAGTTTGGTGAAGATCTGGATATGGTTCGTGATAAAGTTTCTGCAGCAATTCGTAATGATATTTCACCAATCTTATGTGTAGGTGAGACTCAGATTGAACGTCGTCAAAACGAAACCAAACAAGTATTACATGACCAAGTGACGACTGCACTCAGTAATTTAACCTCACGAGATGTTGCGAAAGTAGTTATTGCTTACGAACCAGTGTGGGCACTCAGTAGTGGTTCTGATTATTTACATCATGAAATTCCAACACCAGATGTAATTGCCGACGCAATCAAAGCCATTCGCCATCATGTCTATGAACTGTATGGTAAAAAAGCAGCAACTGAGATGCGCGTTCTTTACGGGGGCAGTACCAATGCTTCTACGGCTAGAGGGCTTCTAGAGACAGAAGGTGTTGATGGCCTTTTGGTTGGTGGTGCAAGCCTTAACTATCAAGAGTTTTCAGGAATTGTTGAAGCAGCCTATCGAATGCAAACGGCGAGCGAAAAGTAACCATGGAAGACATAAAACCTCCGGCTCCGCGTACATTTGACGATGTAGCAAGAGCTGAAGATGTCGCAGCGATACCGAGTTCAAAACCTGTGATTACTGGTAACAAAACTATTCAAGCTGATCCTATGATGTCGCAGACTCAAGCTGCACAAACCCGAAGTTCGAATATTTCCGTTGTACCTCCTCAGGGAGCTTCAGGCAACAGCTCAGATGAGTTATCAAATATAGTAGATGAATCAACAGTTTCATCACCGGCAGCCGAACCATCGCACAAACTTTCACACGAACAGCCTTTTTTCGGACAAATGAAACCGGTAAAATCACGCGGTAAAAAAATATTAATAGTTACATTGACTCTACTTATTATGGGCGCTATTGGTTATGGGGCATGGTATTTTGCAAATCAAAAGTCAGACACAACTCAAAGCGATAAACCAGCCTCAATAACAACTGAAGAAACAAAGACTGATGCGGTTATGGTTCCAGCAAATTTTATAAAGTATGAAAACAAAGAACTGGGAGTAAGTTTTTCATATCCAAAAGAGTGGGGCGACGTAACGCTAGGTCCTGCCAAAACAAAGCCTCAGTACAGCAGCACAGACTATAAACAGCTTACTTTCACTTCTCAAAATTTAGTTGATATAGATATTGTTCAAGGACCATATTCCAGTCCACTTGATGGATGCGGTCTTCCACCATTAGAATCCGAACAAAATACTTTAGATGTACTTCGCGCTTCAAATGTTGGCTGGGATAAAGAAGGTATAGTTTTTTACGGACGCACTCAAGGTGAAGATGAGGGCAAGAAGTATACATATTCATATGAAGAAGATCAAAATCCCGGATATACAGTTCTTGTAAAAAAGAGTAAAACAATAGCATTTCAGGATAATGTTGGTAAATACGAACCGGAAACTGCTGAAAAAAATGGCTGTTTCAATGTAACTCAGAAAGAGGCTGATGAAGCAAATGCGTATGACAAGTATATTCACTTTGCATCAAATTTCCAGACTGATAAAATTAAAGGGATTAATGCGCAATATGACGCTAGAATAACTAAGGAACAGTCCATTATTGATAATATTCTTATAACCCTTAACTCTTTTTCTAAGCTTTAAATATGTTCATCTGTTAGAATTATTCAGTGAATAGAGACCTCCTCGAAAATTTAAACCCCGAACAAAAACGCGCAGTTGAAACTACTGAAGGCCCCTTACTTATCCAAGCTGGAGCAGGTAGTGGTAAGACGATGGTTTTGACACATAGAATCGCGCATATTATTTCTACACACAAAGCAACACCGTACAACATTCTGGCAGTAACGTTTACTAATAAGGCAGCCAAAGAGATGCGCGAACGGGTGTGGCGATTGATGAATGATACTCCTAATTCGGTCGAACCTCCCAGAAATTACATGCCGTATATGGGGACGTTCCATAGTATCTGCGTCAGAATACTTCGCCAAGATGGTGAACATATTGGTATCCCTCGAACATTTGTCATATTTGATGAGTCTGACCGTTTAACTGCTATTAAACGTGCCAGTAAACAGCTGGGTATTGATGATAAAGCATTTCCGGCTCGTGTAATAGGAGGTTTAATTAGTAGTGCCAAAAATGAAATGATTAGTCCGACTGCTTATGCGGGCACTGCTTCCAGCCCGGCTCAAGTTGCAGCAGCACAAGTGTATCCAGTATATGAAAAAGCGTTGCATGAAGCAGGAGGATTAGACTTTGATGATTTGATCGGCAAGACAGTGTCGATGCTTACCAAATACGAAGAAATTCGTAACAAGTGGCAGACACAATTTAAGTATGTAATGATTGACGAGTATCAGGACACAAACACTGCACAGTATAAGCTTGTCAAGCTACTGACTGGCCCGCACAACAATATTGCGGTTGTGGGTGACGATTGGCAGTCTATATATAGTTGGCGAGGTGCAGATTTCCGTAATATATTAAATTTCGAAAAAGATTATACAAACTGCACCGTAATAAAACTCGAGCAAAATTACAGAAGTACCAAGCATATTCTTGATGCTGCCCACGCAATTATAACCAAAAATCAACAACGCAGCACTAAGGAGCTGTGGACAGCGATTGAAGGTGGACAGCCGGTTCAGATTGTCCAAGTTCACGGCGAACGAGCTGAAGGTGAGGCAATCGTAAGACGAATCCGAAACGGTATAGATAGTGGATTAAGAGATTACAAAGATTACGCGGTGCTCTATCGGACAAATGCTCAGAGTCGCTCAGTCGAAGAAGCATTCATCCACTACGGCATACCCTATCGAATTGTTGGAGGTCAAAGATTCTACGATCGTAAAGAAATAAAAGATCTCATGGCGTACCTTCGCCTAGTCTTTCAACCAGAAGATAGAATAAGCTTTGAACGCATTGTGAATGTACCCACCCGGGGCATTGGAACAAAATCGGTCGAAGGTTTCTTGTCTTGGCAGAGTACGCAGGGGCTAAGTCTGGAGAATGCGTTACTGCAAGCAGGCGAGTGCGTTGCAATTACTCCTCGTGCACGAAAGAGTCTGAGCGAACTAGGTGACATCATAGTTAGTTTGCGTGCAGTTATGGCTGAAGCAACCGTATCGGGGCTGATAGACTCCCTAATTCGTCGCATTGATTATATGGCCTACTTGAACGATGGTACTACGCAAGGCGAATCTCGTCAGGAGAACGTCAAGGAACTGCTCAGTGTGGCTCAGGAATATCAAGATCTAGGCATTGATGGATTTTTAGAAGAAGTAGCCCTGGTGAGCGACCTCGATAATGTTGAGTTTGGCAGTAACGTTGTGACGCTCATGACTTTGCACTCTGCAAAGGGATTGGAATTTCCAAGTGTGTTTATGGTGGGCATGGAAGAGTCGATTTTCCCACATTCGCGCGCGCTATATGATCAGTCCGAGATGGAAGAAGAACGTCGACTCTGCTATGTCGGCATGACTCGAGCACGTCAGGAATTAGTCCTACTGTATGCAACTAGCCGTGTACTTTATGGAGGCGTACAGCATAATCCACCCAGTCGATTCCTTTCCGAAATCGACGGGGAGTTTGGCCTCTCAGAGTTTATTCCATTGTCGTCGACTCCAGACTTCACTCGCCGTAGCGATAACTACGACTCGTTCCAGGCTTCATCGACTCCTCGCAATAGTTCTCTGAATGACCAAACTCTGGAGGAGCGATATGTGCCGGACTTAAATGAAGGAGATATGGTCAAACATCAGATTTTTGGGCAGGGCACAATTATGGAGATAGACGGCGATAATGCAGTGATTTATTTCAAGGGGAGAGGTTCTAAAAAACTCAACATAGCATTCGCGCCACTCGAAAAATTATCGTAAATAACTATGAATAATAAAACTAACCATACCATAAAAAACCAAATTCCAAGGTGCCACCTTGGAAAACGCACTCCAGCTACCCCTGTTCCAAGGTGGCACCTTGGAAACAAGAAGGGGATTTTGATGTGGGCTTGGGAGTTGGTGGGGCGAACAATCTATTTTATAACATGGCCTGGAATTTGGTTGGTAGTACGACTGACGCCGCCCCGAACTAGAATAGTTGTTGAGCATAGAGGTGAGCTACTAGTAACTAAAGACTGGCTTGGCTCCGGCCAGTGGAACTTGCCGGGTGGTGGGTTGCATCGCAACGAGGATAAAGTTGACGGTGCATTGCGAGAGCTTTTTGAAGAAACTGGAGTAGTAATTAATTCTAATAATATGACATATATTAAATCTATTTCTGTGAAAAATGGTATGCCGACGACGTTGCACTTTTTCCATACGAAAGTAGATGAAAAACCGGAGATTCGACTTCAAAAATTTGAGATACTAGATTATCGATGGATCGATGTAAAACACATTCGATCGGTTAATTTGAATCCAGCAAGCTCTGCAGTAGTTGCGGCTTTATACGAAGTATGAAATTTGTTACACTTAATGATGATTCTTATGAATAGAGGTTTGTAAAATATGATGTCCTCGTATACAAAAGAATTAGATACATATGAGTAAAAAGAAACGATTATCTAGACGGTACGTATCATTAAGAAGGGCGGCTAAAAAGCAATCCACCTTTCATTTTCATGGACTAAAAAATCATCCGCTCGTAGTACCCGTCTTAGCCTTTCTGGCACTATTCTTCCTAAGTAGCGTGGGGTTGGTACTGGTAAATAGCCAAACGGTTACTCCGAGTGATCTACATTCAGTGAGTGTGGCAGTTGACGGCGAAACAAAGACTATACCAACACGCGCCAAAACGGTTCAAGATTTACTTGATAGGCTGAACATAGAAGTTAACGAACAGGATATTATTGAGCCATCTCTCGACACTAAAATACTAGAGGATAATTTTACGGTAAAAGTACTAAGAGCTCGACCTGTGACCATAGTCGATAGTGGCAAAAGGATCACGGTGCTAAGCGCTCATCAGCAACCAAGAACAGTCGTAGAAAAAGCTGGAATTGTCATGTACCCAGAAGACGGAATTAAGCAGGCCGAAGCCTCAGGCTTGGGTGGTCAGCCTATTATTGGTGAAAACATTGAAGTAGATCGCGCGCAAGCTGCATCTATTAATTTATATGGCAATAGTATTGCTGTTCGAACTCGAGCAAAAACAGTCGGAGAGTTGCTTGCACAAAAGAATATAAAACCTATTGAAGGGGATACTGTTGAACCTGCTCGTGATACGCCCTTAAGCAATAACATGCAAATATTTGTAGTTAGAGAAGGTAAAAAAGTGATAACTGTGGAAGAGGTGATTCCTGCTCCAGTAACTACAATCGATGATCCGAATCTGGCAGCTGGCGCAACGGTGGTAAAAGAAGCTGGTACTGATGGCAAGAAACTCGTGACTTATGAAGTAGAACTCCGAAACAACCAGGAGGTAGGACGTAAGGTGCTGCAAGAAGTGACAGCAGTTAATCCTATTAAGAGAGTGGTGTCAAAGGGCACCAAAGTATTAATAACAGGAGGTCGAGCAGAATGGTTGGTAGCTGCCGGAGTCTCGCCAGACGAGTACTATGCAGTTGATTATATTGTCGGAAAGGAATCAGGTTGGTGCCCAACGAAATGGCAGGGTGAATACGGTGGATGTCCTGCCTTCCACGGTACGCCGAGCGGTGGAATTGGGTATGGTCTTTGTCAAGCAACTCCTGGGTCTAAGATGTCAACTGCTGGGGCTGATTGGGCTGTTAACCCTGTGACACAGCTCAAATGGTGTACGAACTATGCACGAACACGGTATGGTAGTTGGACAGCGGCTTATAATTTTTGGGTCGTCAACCGTTGGTGGTAGCTTCGTTCGCTTTGCTTACTCGCTTATAGGAGGGGATGATTTCCCCTCCTATCGTTCCGATAAATCGGAACTTTTCTCCCCTCAAACTGAATCATGAATTACGGAATAAATCCGTAATTCATGATAATTTTTAAAAATTTTATATATTCAATAAAAATGCGTTTCGTTTCAATGGTGCGTAGTGCCGTCTTTAGGGGGATAGTCCCGAGGAAAATGTATTTCATTTTCCGGGGCGGCGAAAGGGTGAGTTATGCCTGATGGCATAACGCAAGGAAACCTTCTCTTGAAAACTGTGTTTTCAAAGAAGAAGTTTCGGGGTCGCGGAACGTGACGAGCCCCTTTTTAATATACTGCTATAATTAACAGATGTATGATTATTCGCCGAAAAAGTCACTCGGGCAACATTGGTTGTATGATGAGGACAGTTTGTTGGCTATGTGTTCAGCCGCAGAGCTATCTTCTGATGACCAGGTCGTAGAAATTGGACCAGGACTTGGTACGCTCACGAAATATTTAGTGGAGCGAGTTGGCAAGGTGACTGCAGTCGAGTATGATGAAGAACTTTTTAGAAAGCTACCCAAAAATGTCATTGCCGATAACCTAACAATTATTCACGATGATTGTTTGAAGTTCGATTATAGTACACTTTCGAAAGGGTACAAGGTGGTAGCAAACATACCGTACTACCTAACAAGTAATCTCTTGCGGGTACTGAGTGAAGCTCAAAATCCACCATCAATGATCGTACTTTTAGTGCAGAAGGAAGTAGCCGAAAGGGTAGCAGCAATTCCTGGGCAAATGTCACTACTGAGCGTCAGTGTTCAATTATATTACCAAGCGAGTCTCGACATGATAGTTCCCGGAGAACTATTTACGCCACCCCCAAAGGTAGACTCACAGATCATAAAATTGGTAAGGCGTAGTGAACCGCTTTTTAAAGATCTAGATTCGACTACGTTTTTTAGAATCGTCAAGGCAGGATTCTCGCAGCGTCGAAAAAAACTACGAAGCAGCCTTAGCGCAGGGCTCCATATCTCCAAAGAAGTCGTTGAGAAGTTACTAGGTGACGCCGGTATCGATCCGCATTGTCGACCTCAAGAACTTAGTTTAGAGCAGTGGCACAACCTGTATTTAGAGTACTCGAAATAGGGGTAACCAAATACTTGACTCGTTAAGTATTAAGTATTACTATTCAATTATGATCATGAAGCAGTAAGCATCATGACAGAAATCGAATATGTATGTCCTCTGCTCGTAATATCGGCTATCTTCTCAATCACTTAGCATTTGTGCTTGGTCGTCAATCTGATCAAGTCTTATTTGAACGACTCGGAATAGGGATATCCCAATTCAAAATATTGATTACGTTACAATGGTCACCGCACATTCAGCAAAAACAGATTGCCGAAAGACTGGGTCAAACCGAAGCGAGCATTAGCAGACAAATGAAACTTTTGGAAGATGCAGGGTTACTCAATAACACCGTTAATCCCGCGAATCGTCGGGAGCATGTTATTCGGCTTACACCAAAAGGTGAACGTGTTACTGATGAGGCATCGGAAATACTGGAGCAGTATCATGCGCCGGTATTTGATACGATGAATGAAAAGCAGAAAGCAGTTTTTGCTAAGAACCTGCATGACATGCACATTATTGCCTGTGGATCAGATAGCCCTAGTTCATGTCATCAGATGTTTGAAAAATGAAACAAAGATAATTAGAGGAGAGCAATGGAAAAAGCTAAAAAACAACTAGAAGGTCGTGCACTACCGATAGTACTTTTCACCGTATTCCTCGATGTACTGGGTATTGGAATCTTAATTCCTGTATTACCACAACTTATGTTTACTATTTTTATTCCACAAGGATTTAGCTACAACGAAGCCCTGATTTTACTCGGTTGGCTCACGGGTATATACCCACTTATGCAATTCTTGGCTACGCCTATTCTTGGCCAGCTTTCTGATAGATTTGGGCGCCGCAAGGTGTTAGCTATTAGCTTAGCGGGTACTGCATTTGGTTATGCCCTATTCGCGGTCGCTATTATAACCAAGAATATACCTCTATTGTTTTTCGCGCGTGCTCTAGATGGAATTACGGGTGGTAATATTAGCGTCGCACGTGCAGTTGTTGCTGATGTTAGTCCACCAAAACATCGAACTCGTAACTTTGGCTTTATAGGTGCGTGCTTTGGACTTGGTTTTGTTATGGGGCCATATCTCGGAGCTCGATTGGCGGCAGGGGGAGTGAGCTTCTTTGGTCTCTTCAATACGCCAAGTTGGTTTAGTACTGCTACGCCATTTTGGTTTACAGCAATTCTTAGCACCATTAATGTATTACTACTCCTTGCCTTCTTGCCAGAGACACACAAACATATCAATGCAAAGCTTAAACTCACTTGGAATAAATCATTGCAAAATATAAAGAGCGCTGCCACGAGTCCAGGGCTGCGCGTTGTATTTGGTTCTAGTTTCTTGTACTGGGGAGGCTTCACCTTCTTTACGACGTTCTTTCAGATCTACCTCATTCAAAAACTTGGATTCAAGCAGAGTAACGTTGGTGACTTCTTCGCCTACATTGGTATATGGATCGTGATTTCTCAAGCAGTATTTACTCCCCTCTTGATGAGATATAAGAATAGTACAGTTCTTCGATTCAGTATTATGGGTACTGGTTTCGCACTGCTTGCAACATTGCTTCCAAATAATACCGCGCAGTTGTTGATGGTCGCTCCTTTTATCGCGATTTTTAATGGTTTAACGATAGCTAATGCCACCGCACTGGTCAGTAAGTCAGTTGGACCCGAAATTCAAGGAGAAGTACTAGGAATTGATTCTAGCATCCAAGCGTTAGCACAGGCAGTGCCTGCGATAATTAGTGGGTATGTTGCAACACTTGGTATTAATATTCCTGTATTGGTAGGTGCTTCAGTTATTTTAACCGGTGGAATACTATTCAATATCTTTTATAGACAACCAAAGACAGTACTGCATCAAGTTGTTTAAGCTTTAATATTATGCTATAATAAAAAAATGGGGCTGAAATTATGCTCGACAGTGGACCTTAACAAGTTTATATGGCAGGCCGGATTGATCTACACGTTAGCTGGATCAACCAAATAGTTGCAAAAACAACTGATCGCAAAGCGTTGATTAACGATTTAGCTGCAAAGCTATTTCCGCAACAAGCCTTTGCAACAGCAGCCTAATTTATTTTAGCTGCCACTCATAAGTAGACATCAGATATATTTATCGAGTGCTATATCATCTGATTGCTGCATAGTTAGTTATCCCTAATTATGTTCAAGCCTAAGGATTGCAGTATCTATTTATTTTGTCTATTTACAGAATAGCTACTAAAGAAATTATAAATAGACTAAGCCTGTAGTCATTAAACGAGTTAACCATTGGACGCGGGGGCAGTTCCCGCCAGCTCCTCCAAAAATTGCCGAACCCTTTTTAAGGATTCGGCATTTTTTGTGGATTTAAGGAGGGGTTTACCCCTCCGGTGTCATTTTAAAATGAATTAAAAATGACACCTCCTCCCCCTAGAGGTCGGCTTTCGCCTCCTGGGTTATAAATTTCAAAAACAAGTAGCGAAGCTACGGGTTCCCGCCAGCTCCTCCACTTCACAATGTACAAGAAGGGTTATCGAAAGTTTTGTAAATATATCACAAAACTTCTAGTAACCCTTCTTTGCTTGCTCGTTAACCCCAAAAAGAATCCTCTCTTTTTGGGGACCCCCAGGGTTTTTATTTTGGAAGTAATTGATAGGGAACTGCCCCGTTTGTTGAAGTATTTACTGTAAGAATGCGCCTTCAGTCGTACCATGGTTTGTGGAATTATCGTATGATTCGTTAGCAACGTTGAGTTCGTTGATTATTGCCTTTGCTCTCGCATTTGCAGCTGCATCGATTTGACTACATTCCATTGGAGGGAAGTTACTTAGATCTGCTAATAACTTCTCAGCATAACGTCTATCGATTGTTGCATGACCATCTTCATGTCTGTTTAGATTCGTAATAAATACATTCCATTTTGATTGTAATAGGTTCGAATGAGAACCAATAGGTTGCCATTTTGGCAGTAATTTGACGATGTGCAAACCAACACGGGCGTCTACGATAGAACATAAACCGGTTTCGTCGGCCTTAAAATTGTATGACCAATTAATAGCATATTCTGCACTTGCAGCGTATCGTGACCCTTCATGAATCACGGGTGAGCATGTATGAATCTGATTAGAAATTTCTCTTGTAGTCGCTCCGTATACCGTGTAGTTAACAGTTGTTGTAGGTATTTGATATAATCCAGAATTTAGTCCTCTTAAAGCTGGTGCTGCAGGCCTTGTTACCGCTGAAAGCGGGGTACATGGAGGTGTTGTTGGAGCTGTTGCCACCGTAGCAGTGACTTTTTTGGGCGTAGATGATCCGCCGGCATCGGTAGTCGGAGGTTTGATTGCTGGCTTAGATTTTTTAATATATGCAGCAGTTAGCGGAGCGCTATCGGACTTTGCTGAAGATTCTAGTAGTAGGAAGCCAGACGTTATAACAGTAATAAAGACGCTTAGAAATAAGGTTAATAGCATTGCACGCCGTTTATGCTTATTACGGCGTTGTATACTTTGAGAATTAGAAATTTGTTGAAATAAATCCATAGTAAATCCTAAAAACGACGCTCCCGTTGAACGTATGCATATTATAACAAAAAAATAGTAAAATGTCAATACACACGTACATATTTCAATCTGTTATGGAATAAAGCTAATGGTATTTTTATGC
>CAYMTU010000013.1:0-16658 GCA_964393455.1 uncultured Candidatus Saccharibacteria bacterium | reverse complement strand
TACACACGTACATATTTCAATCTGTTATGGAATAAAGCTAATGGTATTTTTATGCTATTATGGATACATAAAGTCAGGTTGAATATTGAGAACAGTGCAGTATGGGTATTAAAAAGCTATATTCAGAAAACAAACCACAAGTTTTAATCATAATAATGGTTATGCTTGTTGGAGTAGTAACGGTTATCGCATCTAGAGCTGCCGCTCCTAGTGCAAGCATAGAACCGGAAAATGGTAATAGAACTTCAAACATAGGATTATCTCCATCTTCTTCTGCTTCGGGAGGTAGTGCCATTCGTTTTGGAACTTCTACTGAAGTGGCGTGTGGAAAGCAGGTCCAAAACTATAGTTACCAAGTTCCTTTTGGTAATGCTATCTGGAATCAGCCCGTATGTGGCCTACCACGTCACCCACGGTCGGCTGATTATGCGAATCGTTTCTTTGAATGGGGGCACGTTAATGATGGTTCTCCAGAAAAAGATATCTATAATGGCAGAATACGTAACGATCCAGGCTTTCCAGATCCAACGGAGATTAATCCACTAGGAAAATTGTTTACAAGAGAAATATACTACGCCAGCAAGTCAACAACAGAGTCCAGAATTGGTACCGTATCGTACTATAGCAATTTAGATGGTGATGACGTAAATACTTTCACCCCCGATGCAAAAATACCATGGAATCCGAATTGGGAGGCGAGTCAGGGGGGCGATAACGAAATGATTATTCTCGATGATCGCCCCGGTCCTACATTTGGACGAATCTACTATTTATCTGGATACTATCCAAAATCTCCAGGTTTTCCGTACAGAAAAATTCCCCCTATAGGATGTCAGGTGTACTTTCAGCAGAATAGGTTATGCACCTATACAACAACTGTCGCGCGTGATCTGCAGGGCAATTATGTCAATTACCAAACATACGAAGGCTACGTAAAAGACCGTGGTGTCGGACTTTCTTATCTTGCAACGTTAGTGACTCCAGAAGAGGTTGAAGCCAAAGAAATACGCCACGCTGTTGGTATAGCCCTGCCAAACACGTCATACGGTCCAATATGCACAAAGGCACAGCAGGGTACAGCTGCAGAGGGTACGACATGTGGAACCGCAGTCGCTCCTGCTTCTAAATTTGAATGGGGCGGTGCCACCGCTCCGCCAGTCATGCAGGAGCCAGAAAAATCGTTGTATACTCTAGAAAAAACAATTCCTGAAGGCATGCGCTTTGCACTTGATATAACATATGAACAGATTGATGCGTGGGTAAATTCCAGAACAGACCTAAATGCAACCCGAAAGAGTACCGCCCGCATATTTGCTAGAGCTCTAAAAGATTACGGCATGATTGTCGCCGATACGAACGGTGGTAGTCCATCAATTCAGCAGGCTGGCGGAATAAATCCAGATAATGCTGCGAAGTGGACAGCACTAGGAATGGGTCCAGATGATAAAGATAATTTACTCAATGGACTCATTACATCTACCAACCTATACGTAGTAAATCCGCCACTCGCCACTTGCAAAGATGGAACAACCTCTCGCTACTACTGTGAATGGACAAGCACAAGGTACGGTAATTAATAAAGTATGCGTAATTGGTATGGTACATAGAATGGTAGCAAAACTTAAGAACCTGTCGTCTTCTCAAAAGAGAACTCTAATTGTACCTGCACTTGTGATAGTAGGTTTAATTACGCTCGTAGCAACCAAAGCTGCAACCCCAACTGCAAGTATAGAGCCAGAGGGAGGTGTAAAGACAGGAAAGTATAGTGTAGTTTCAAATGCGAATGCATCGGCTGGATCTGCAGTACGATTTGGAAACCCTAATTCTGGTAGTTGCGGTAAGTACGTTCAAAATTATACATACCAAGTGCCGTATGGGAATGCTATTTGGAATCAGCCCATCTGTGGTAAGCCGCGGCACCCACGTTCTTCAGATTATGCTGAAAGATTTTATAAATGGGCTAATCTGAACGACGGTAGTGCTGCTGGTCAGCAAGCACATGGTAAGGTTGGTGTAGATATTGGTATTCCTACTCCTCTCTTGACTGACCCCGAGGGCTTAACGGGTAATTTTTCTAGAAACGTATACTATGCAAGTAACGCAACTACTGAGACTAAGATTCAGGCGTCTGTATACTACTCTAATCTTGATGGAAATTTACCGTATGGTGATTATCGATTGAATTTGCCGGATTCGACAATACCATGGAATCCAGAATGGAAAACGGGTGCTGGAGGCGACAACGAAATTGTCATTCTTGACGATCGTCCTGGTTCTACGCAAGGAAGAATATACAATATTTCAGGATATAAATGGGGCTTGTTTGCCGTATCGCAGTGTGGTCCGTTTTTCAGAGAAGAACGCATATGCACCTACTCTGCAGGTGTTGGTAGAGATCTGGATGGAAACTACATTGACTATCGTACCTATGAAGGATTTAACGATGAGCGAGGAGTTGGATTATCGATGTATGCTACGTTTGTTACTCCAGAAGAAGTAAAGGCTGGCGAGATTCGGCATGCTATGGGAATGGCCATTCCAAACACCGCATACGGTACAATATGCTCAAAAGCGCAGCAGGGTACTGCTGCAGAAGGTACAACGTGTGGAACCGCAGTCGCTCCTGCTACTAAATTTGAATGGGGTGGAGTACAGACCCCGCCATCTATACCTGAGTCACTAAAGTCAATATATGGACAAGACAAGCACATTCCAGAAGGAATGATATTTGCCATTGATATTACTGAACCGCAAATTGACGCCTGGATTTCATCGCAAGATAGGTTTACCAATGATCCGGTAAAAGCAAATACTGCTCGTATTTTTGCTCGTGCAATTCGTGACTACGGCTTAATGGTAGCTGATACTAGTGGCGCCGGTGCAGGAATTCAAGTTGCAGGCGCCGTTAATCCAATTGCTCGACAACAGTGGGCAGAACTTGGTATCGACTCTTACGATGATAGTAACTTGCTTGATGGACTCATTACATCTACCAACCTATACGTAGTAAATCCGCCACTCGCCACTTGCAAAGATGGAACAACCTCTCGCTACTACTGTGAATGGACAAGCACAAGGTACGGTAATTAATAAAGTATGCGTAATTGGTATGGTACATAGAATGGTAGCAAAACTTAAGAACCTGTCGTCTTCTCAAAAGAGAACTCTAATTGTACCTGCACTTGTGATAGTAGGTCTAATTACGCTCGTAGCAACCAAAGCTGCAACCCCAACTGCAAGTATTGAGCCAGAGGGTGGTAATAAATCGGGCAACTATTCAGTCTCTTCGGTTAATGGCGCTTCAGGTAATACTGCAGTCCGTTTTGGTGCTGCGACTGCAGACGCCAATTGTGGGAGAAGAAAAGCGAACTATACCTACCAAGTGCCATTTGGAAATGCTGTCTGGAATCAACCTATTTGTGGTTTTCCAGAACATCCAAACTCTGCAGATTTTGTGAGTAGATTCTATGAGTGGGGGCATATAAACGATGGGAGTTTAGCAGCAGATGTAAGAAATGGCAGGATTAGCTCTGATCCAGGATTTCCCAAAACTCCAACTTTAAATGATCCTACGGGCTTAGGAACGTTGTATACCACTGAGGTATACCACACGAGTAATTACGATATTGTTGATCGGAAAGTTATGACAACAGAATATCCGTCGAATCTTGACGGAGAGGGCTATAACCCTGTGATTAGTCAACCGGGACCGGGGCTACAGAGCAACTATCCTGCTACAAGAATTCCGTGGAACAACACCTGGAAATCAGCCGGAGGAACTGACGCCCATATAGTAGTTGTCGATGACCGTCCCGGTAAAAACGGTGCTATATATACGGTTTGGGGATACGAAACCGGCCCCCTATGTCTTTTAGATACCGTGCATGTGTGTGCGTTCGCAGTACGAATAGGACGAGGATTTGATGGAAATGTTATTAATTATATGACGCATGAGGGCTACACCAAGGATAGAGGTGTTGGTTTGAATCCTTATGCCACCTTGACTACCGCAGAAGAAGTTAAGGCTGGCGAAATTCGCCACGCACTCGGTGTATCGATACCTAACCCTTCATTTGGTCCCGACTGTACAGCAAGTCAGCTACAAAATCCGATAAATTGGAACATTGTTGGAAAACAGTGTGGAACCGCAGTTGCTCCGGCATCAAAGTTTGAATGGAGAGACAAGACAACTACTCCCTTTTTGTCTGAACCATTTAAGTCCATATATACTCGTGAAAAGAGTATTCCTGAAGGCATGCGTTTCGCGTTGAAGCAAAACGTTGATATAGAGGCCTGGATTCTTTCGCGTTCTGATTTTGCTACCGATACCCGGCGGGCAGAAACAGCTCGGATCTTTGCACAGGCACTCAAAGATTATGGCATGATGGTAGTAGATACAAATACGAGTCGTTTTTCGTTCCAGACTGAGGGTGGCGTTAATCCACTAACCGCAGCTACATGGAAAACACTTGCTATGGGACCAGAATATGATGATGATTTACTTGATGGGTTGATTACAGCAAATAATGTGTATGTAGTTGATCCACCGACGCTTACCTGTAGAGATGGTTCAGTCTCTAAATTTTACTGCGAATGGAGTAGTGCTACATACGGTAATTAGTTCATACTTCTAGTGCTTGCTAGTTTAGAGTGTTTCGTATTACGCTACACCAAGCAAACTTAAACTATCAAGGAATTTATGGAACTACACAGGGCAAGTAAAATACCAGATTGGGAAAAGATACCCACTAGTGAACGAAATATATTTCAAAAAGTTGCAGCAAAAACAAAAGGTTATGTTACGCCTGGCAATGCAGTGAGTGTAGCCGGACTATTGTTGACCCATAGCGGGCTGATTGACATTGATCGCGGAAATAGCATTCGAGGCATTGCAAAAGTTGGTGTCGGTAGGGCTATGGATATCGGCGATGGATTTGTGGCTGATAAGACCGGAACAAAAAGCTCGATTGGTGAGAAATTTGATGCAACTATCGATAAGATTTTAATGGCAGATGCACTCTGGCTTTTACATAAAAAAGAAATGGTACCTACCACAGCTGCATTTTTTATTGGCGCACAAAACGTAGTAAATACTGTGGCAACAGGCATTGCCACACTTCGTAAGAATGAAATACATGCAAGTCGAGAGGGCAAAATTACAACTGCAATGCAGTGGGTAGCGATAGGTGGGTACTGTCTTGATGCTGCTGTATATCCTGATAGTTCGTCAGAACAAACGAGCGTAGTGCGAAAAGCCGCAGACGGTATGACAGCAGCATCAACCGCCCTAGGGGTTTATGTAAATATCGACTATGCACAGACTGCACTTTCAGCTCCACAGAATTCTTTATAGAATGGTCTGTTTGTAGCTGTAGATAGTTGCATCAAAGGCATATCCTGTACGCCAAAGACTCAGTATGGGATGTAATTAGCAAGTACCGTGTATTATTTAGCTGTGCGTCGTTGTCGGTACTTTAAGCTTACACGGCTTCGCACCGCTTCGAGTATAAGGTAGTAGTAGGGGAACGATATTAGTACCAAAATAGCACTGGCTGCTAAGCCACCAATTAGCGTAACTGCTAGACTCTCCCAGAATGGGTCGGTCAAGGCGAGAGGTAACAGTGCCAGAATGCTAGTCAGACTTGTGGTTAGAAGCGGTCTAGTTCGTTCTTTAATCGCTGAGGCCATAGCTTGGCGAGGAGATAAGCCTTCACGTCTAGCTTGGTTGGCATAATCGGTTAATAGTATGCTGTTATTTACCGAAATTCCAATGAGTGCAAAAAAGGCTACCATGACAAAGAAACTAAATGGGTTATTGCTGATAAGTAGCGCCGTAGCAACGCCAAAGAAACTAAACGGTACCGCAATCAAGATCAGTAGCGGCTGGGTAATTGATTTGAACTGTGCAGCAAGCAGCAAGAACATTAGAATTACTAATATTGGTAGTGCTAACAGAACTGACTTAAACGATTCTTGGTTATCTGATTCTGAACCAAAATCAAATTGAACTGAATTTTTGTTGATACCCGCTAGATTACCCTTGCTATTTAGAAAGTTATCTTCTACATCTTTTTGGGCTGCTTGCACGATGGCAGTCGTATCATCGGCATTAAAATTGGCGGACACTTGCACGATGCGATCACCATTTTTACGTGTTATAACTGCCTGCTCTCCCGTATAATCTATATCTTTTACAGTAGTTGTGGTGCCATTGGTTCTTGTAATTTCACGATCCTTCAAGAAACTAACTAAATTAGTAGCCGCTGCATTTGCTTTCTCTACATCATCGGAGGCGATCTGTACTTTAAAGGGAAACTGCTCTTTTGAAGGGCCATTGCTAGACTGACTTATGACGATTCTAGCGTCTGAAATACTTTTGATTGAACTATTAATTGTATCTGTAAGTTGGCTCGCAGTTTCATCTCTTTCGTTGTAATCCTTCAGATCGATATTTGCTGTAGCGCTGCGGTTATTTGCGGTGCCAAGATAGGTGATGCGCTCTACATTATCGCCTAGAGACGCGACTACCTTTTCATTAGCTTGCTTGGTAATTGTGGTAGCTTGCTCTAATGAAGTATCAGGCTTAAAAGTGAATTCAACGCGGAGTTCGTTTGCATCTTTACTCGGTGGGAAGATGTCAAACTTTAGCATGCCAAATAACGGCCCTGTTCCAACAATGAATATTAGGCTAATACATATTGCGATAGCACTACGAGCTATTTTTTTACGTTTCGTATTCGTACTCAATACAATTCCAGAAAGCGTATTACCGAGCAATGTTGTAGCTGATCGAAATATACGCAAGGGGTTTTTGCGAACTTGTTTTATGTCACTTTTCAAAAACCATCGAGACATAAAAGGAATAAAGAACAGAGAAACAATTAACGATATTAAAAGACTGATGATTATGGTGATAGGCAGAATTCTAATAAACTCTCCAAGAATTCCACTAATGAAGAGTAGTGGTGCAAAGCCAAGAATTGTGGTCAGCGTACCGGCTGTACTCGCTAGGGCAACTTTTTTTGTAGCTGTAACGATGGCTTCACGTAGGGGAGCCTTTTGTTTCCTTTGTGCATCAATAGCTTCTATCATAATAATTGTATCGTCGACAATCAGCCCTAGACATAGCACAAGACCGAATAAGGAGATAGTATTCAGGCTAATACCTGCTATGTACAGAGTTCCAATGGTAAGGCTTAACGTCATTAACATACCTATTGATGCTAAAATACCCGCTCGTAGGCCGATAAATACCAGGCAAACAATAGCTACGATCAGCAGTCCTTCAAAAAGATTTTTTTGCAAAGAACTTATTTGCGTTGTAATGCTTGGCGCAAACCCAGCGGCATTGTTAATTGCAACATTGCTGTACGCATTTCTGCTGCTCAATAAATCAATCGCATTGGTGACTTGCTTATCAAACGCAAGAATATCTTGATCATCTTTTGTAGTGATGCCGATTACAACGCTCGGTTGGGTTTGGAAGGATCCATTGCTGCGTTGTCCAAACCAATCAAACGTCGTTTGTTTAGATTCAGTTTGTCCGCTGATCGGATTGACGGCATTCTCAATTGGATTAATAACCTCAATAGTAGTCGCATCCGGACTAAGTGGCTTAAGATCGTTACTGACTTGTTTTGCTATGTCTGTCAGTTCTGCTACTGAAGTATTTGGGGATGTGACACTTAGGAGTATGTCGTATTCATTATTGAATCGTGCTGCATTAATGGGCTGAAACTCAACTTTCGATTCGCTAGGCAGGGTGGAACGGATAGATTCTATTTTTTGCTCTACGGCTCTAGATCCGTCTGCGGAACTGGTATCGCTATTATACTCAACGACCACAGTTGTTGCGTTATTGGTGGTTGTGGCGCGTGTTGACTTTACTAGTTCAACATCATTAATTGCCGATACAATCGGGACCGTTAATTCCGTATCGACAGTATTCTTGTTGTTTGCAAAATACACACCTTGAACAACACTTATTGGTACATTAACATTCGGGAATCCTTGCCTCTGCATGAATACGGTATAAGAAAAGAAACCAAATAAAAATAGAGCCATCCATATGGCCATACTTGCTTTAAATTTGTCATAAAAGAAAAGACTAGTCTTGGTTACCTTACTGATATTTGCTGTATTTTTCTTAGACATCTTATTATTATAGCTTGCAAGCGTTAGTTTGTCGTATATCTGTAGTCAATCCTTGACTATGGCATGAGCAAGAAGTAGGCTAGTGTATATGCTAAAAAACAAAAATATAACCAAGCGAATTATACGTAAGCTTACGGGCAAACAGGGTGAAATAGACCCAGAGCATATCCGTGAAGCGCTCGATTATATTGAGCAGCATTGGAAGGAGCTGCTTCATCAAGAGAAAGTAGATCACGGTACAAATATTGGATTGCCAAATCCGTACATTGTTCCAGCAAAAGACCCTAAGCAAAACTTCACTTTTCAAGAACAGTATTACTGGGACAGCTACTTTACCGCTCTTGGGCTAGTCGGTACGAAACACCAGCATTTAGCTGAAGGCATGCTCGAAAATTTACTACATTTATTTAAACGTTTTCATTTTATCCCAACAGCCAATCAGATGTATTTTATGAGTCGTTCACAGCCACCATTGCTGACAAGCTACATAAGACTCATCTATGAAACAGGTCACAAAGATAAAGTGTGGCTAAAAGAACGTATGGCTGTTGCGCGCGAAGAATATGAAAAAGTATGGATGAATAAAGCACACCCTTTTTGGCATCAAGTACACCATGGCTTAAGTCGCTACTACGATATTAATGTTCTTCACGACCTTGCCGAAGCAGAAAGTGGCTGGGACATGACCACTCGCTTTGAACGAAAATGCTTGGACTATCTGCCAATTGACCTAAATTGTCTTTTATATAAATATGAGACTGATTTTGCTTGGGCGGATCGAGAATTGGGCAAAGATAAAGATGCTAAGCATTGGGATGGACTTGCGGGCCGGCGTAAGCATGAAATTAATAAGTACATGTGGTACAAACGACGCGGATTTTATTTTGACTATAACTATCAGAAGGACCAGCGCGGAGATACGTGGTCACTGGCAGGATTCTTTCCACTATGGGCGGGACTTGCGAGTCCTGAGCAGGCTGAACAAATGGTTAACAACCTTAGTAAATTCGAACACAGTGGAGGGCTAGCAACAACTTCAAGACCACTACTAGACATGAGCATCTTTGGATCACTTAAAACACAGTGGGCATTTCCAAATGGCTGGGCACCCTTGCACTATATTGTGATCAGTGGACTCAAAAACTACGGGTACGATAAAGACGCTGAAAAGATTGCTCGTAAGTGGATTCGAACAAATCTCTATTGGTTCGAGCGATACGGCGTATTTCAAGAAAAATATAATGTTGTAAAACCTCATAAACACCCAGTCGAAGGCATGTATCCTAGTCAGACTGGTTTTGGCTGGACGAATGCTGTGTTTAAGAAGCTATGTAAAGATTTTTTAGAATGAACAGCGAGACAGAGACCAGCGTACCGTGTGCTGATAAATTAGCATTCGATACATCCAAACAGGCTCGAGCTGCAGCAGTTGTTGCCGATTTGCAGCATGGTACGAAGCTAAAGGTGTACAAGTGTACATACTGTGAACTTTGGCACCTAGCTACCTATCAGTCGGAATAACATTATTCTGTTTATAGCTCATTGCATTGTCATAAGTATCTTGAGTGATGTGTCTTTCAGCTACACCATACTCGAAAAGCTCGGTAATAGTAAACAATGAATGCATCACAATTCCATGGTCGGCCATAACCGCTTCAGCACCTTGTTCGCGGTCAACGATATTTAACATATGAGTTACGTTTAGGCCGTAACCTTCAGCTGCAATTTGAAAGAGTCGCTTGTTCCTGCCCCCAGAAGTATGGTCGTCAATGACCGTCAACGCCTCATGTTCGTCAAATGTACCGTTCCTCAAAGTAAATGATGTTTCTGAATTGCGTTGATGTTTTTCAAATCGTAAAAGATTATTAGGAAATTCGGGTCTATAGCGCGCCATTGCTTCAGCTATTGGGTCTGCTCCACTTGGTACAGCTGCAATTTTATTGGCATCGATTCCTAGATCTACCGCTAACTTAAAAAGTGCCATACCGCAATACTTAATCATTTCAGGCATTAATGCATAACCCGGTTCGCCAGGTTTTGGGTAATGAAGATAGTACGGTGAAGGCGCTAGACTTGGATTATCAAGATGTGCTGATAGCCGAAAACCTTCGCCTTTTTCATCAAATTTAATTGAGTTACTTCGATAGTACAGCTCACCAATGTGGTCTTTAATTAGTGACATCGATACGAAGTATACTCTAATTTTGTACATACCATAAAGAATTGAATTACAGCGCTAGAATAATAGGGGTAGAAATGGTATCATTTTTAGATGATTACAATAAATAAAATAGTTTCAAAAACCATGCCCTAGGGGCTTTTATTTATTCACTCTCTTTTTTAAATAATTAAACTGTAATCTTAAGGTAAAATAGAAACATGAACTACTACGTAACTACTTCAATCCCCTATGTAAACGGTGACCCACATATTGGCCATGCCCTTGAGTTTGTCATGGCTGATGTTTTGGCTCGTGCCGCGCGTAAGCAGGGTAAGCCAGTTATTTTTAGTAGTGGATCAGATGAACACGGCTCAAAGATTGCAGAACGTGCAGCAGAACTCAAGATTACTCCAAAAGCTCTAGCCGATAAGCAAAGTCAAAAATTTCGAGATCTTGCCACGCTACTTAATATTAGTAACGATAGATTCATCCGAACAACCGATAAAGGACACGAACAGCGGGCTCAGATTATATGGAAGCAATTAGAAAAAGATATTTATAAGAGTAAATACATCGGTTTGTACTGTACGGGTTGTGAGTCGTTCGTAACCGAAGCAACCGCAAAAGCAAATAAAAATGTTTGTCCTCATCACAAAAAGCCTTACGAGCGAATCGAAGAAGAAAACTATTTTTTCAAACTGAGTAACTACAGCGATCAGATACGTGCAGCGCTGCAAGCTGGTACTCTAGAGGTAATACCGGGCACCCGTCGAAACGAGATATTACAGGTGGTTCTTGAAGGATTAGAAGATATTAGTATCTCGCGCCCTGTCGAGAAGTTGACCTGGGGGATTCCCGTGCCTGGTGACAAAACACAGGTAATGTACGTTTGGTTTGAGGCGTTGACGAACTATATTACCGTGCTTGGGTATCCAGAGCATGAAGATTTCAAAAAGTTTTGGCCGGCAAATGTACAAGTTCTCGGCAAGGATATCTTGCGGCATCATGCGGCTATTTGGCCAGGAATATTACTTGGTCTTGGTCAACCATTACCTGAAAAATTATTCGTGCATGGCTTCATTAATGTCGCTAATCAGAAAATGAGCAAATCTATTGGGAATGTGGTTAGTCCTGATGAAATTGTCAAAAAGTACAATGCAGATGTTTTCCGCTACTATATTCTACGGCATATTCCGAGCTATGATGATGGAGATTTTTCATGGGAACAACTAGAATCATCGTACAATAACGAGCTTGCAAACGAGCTTGGTAATGCAGTACAGCGAACCGCTGCTATGATTACCCAATATCAGGATGGAATAATTGGCGAGATACCACCGGCAAATCATGACGATGCATCATATTGGTCATCAATTGAAGCCTGTAAGTTTGATCGAGCCCTTGATGAAATATGGGAGCAGGTCAGGGGTCTCAATCAGTACATCGAGCAAGAAAAACCTTGGGCAATCGCAAAAACTGATGATAAAGAACACCTGCAGGAAGTATTAGCCTATCAAGCAAGTTGCTTAATTGAAATAGCAGATTTGTTAGAACCTTTCATGCCTGAAACTGCAGGAAAAATTAAGCACGTGTTTGAAGAAGGCATTATCCGTCCAATCAAAGACACTCTGTTTCCGAAGCACGAAGATGCTAAAAAGCAGGCTCCAAAAAAATAACATGGAGTTTGTCGATACTCATTGTCATATACATTTTTCTGATTATGAATTAGACCCAGAAAAGGTTATTGATGATGCGGTAGACGCAGGTGTAACTCGAATGATATGTGTCGGCTGTACTCTAGAGGACAGTAAACTTGGCATTGAGATGGCAAAGCGACATAAATACATTTGGGCTAGCATTGGTTTGCATCCCCATGAAGCAAAAAACTACGTTAATGACCCTATGGCTTTGCAGGAATTTCACGAACTCGCAAAAGAGCTGAAAGTTGTAGCCATTGGAGAAATTGGGTTGGATTATTTCTATAATCACTCAGATCCGAAAGAACAGGCTGAACTATTACGTTTTCAACTTTCTATAGCTCAAGAGCATAACTTACCAGTTATTTTCCATGTGCGTGATGCCTTTGACGATTTTTGGTCTATATATGACGAATTTAATGTACGTGGAGTAATTCATAGTTTTAGTGCTGGTCAGAAGGAGATTGACCAGATAGTAGAGCGAAATCTAAGTATTGGACTAAACGGCATAATGACGTTTACAAAAGACAGTGCTCAGCTTGACGCGATTAAGACAATTCCAATGGATCGTATCGTGCTTGAAACTGATGCCCCCTTCTTGACTCCAACTCCTTATCGTGGTACAATCTGTCAGCCTAAGCATGTAGTGACGGTAGCTGAGTTTTTAAGTAAGTTGTACAATTGTCCGCTTGAAACGTTTGCAGCCACTACTTCAAAAAATGCGGTGGCCCTATTTAACCTCGTTTAACCAATTATGATTAATTCAATACACCCAGCTGAATCAGGCAAGATTAACATCGCGCCAAATGCATTGCTCCTAAGTCAAGAGCGTTATTATGAGATACTCAGAAGCGTTGACGCTGTTATGCAAGCCACTAGAAACCTTCCTGCAAAGAATCCTCCAAAAGATATAGTCGCGCTTTCTATTACTGAACAAAAAGAGCAGCCCAAAATTGATCAACAGTTTAATGAAATCGTTGAACGAATTCAGACTGAAGAAGCAAACGTACCTGCACCTACCGACTATATCTCTCTAAAAGGCGACGAACATCCAAACCAAGCTGCAATTGACCAAGCAATGCTTTTAGCTATGGAAGCATATGAAAATAATGAGTCGCAAGATTTGAGGGTGTAGCATGCTTCAAAAAATCTTCAAGACAATTCTTGGAAATAACGAGCAAGAGCGACAAGAGGAGCTGTACCGTAATCTTATACGACACGAAGCTAAGATAGGTGGAACATTATTTGGCCCCATTCCTAAAGGTGGACGACGAGAGTTTTTTTGCCTCGATGAGCATACATGGGTATGGCACGAAGAATGGATCGATGAAAATGGGCAGCATAAAAGTAAAACCACACGTTATGATGTACGACCTAATGCAATTTTAAAAGCGCAAGATGGAAGTCACTACCAGCCCGTAGGTAATGAAGAGGCACAACATCTGCGTGATGCTGTGCAGCTATACGAAAAACGCGTAAAAGCAGACATCTATAGCTACATATAGATTCGCATGGGTATAGTATAGGTATGTCTAAAAAATCTATTTATCTTGATAATGCTGCAGCCACTCCAATGGACGATTCGGTTCAACGATCGATGCAACCGTATTTTAGTGACATGTTCTATAATCCCAGCGCTTTATACTTGAAGGCAAAACAAGTCGCCCATCATATGAATGACGCTAGACATAACATCGCCAAGATGCTTGGTGTTAGACCTGCAGAGATTGTTTTTACGGCGGGAGGCAGTGAGGCTAATAATTTGGCAATTAGCGGTGTTATGCAATCGTTTCCCGATAAGCATATGGTCGTGAGTGCGGTTGAGCATGATTCTGTGCTAAAACCAGCACAACGATACAATCACTCAATTGCGCCTGTACAGATTGACGGTAGAATCCAGCTTGAAGAGCTTAGAAAACTCATTACAGACAATACCGTTCTGGTAAGTATTATGTATGCTAACAATGAGCTTGGCACGGTCATGCCGCTTCGTAGCGTTGCAAAAATAATCGAAGAAGTTAAAAAAAATCGAATTAAACAAAACATAGAACTTCCTATTTATTTCCATACTGACGCGTGCCAAGCTCCACTGTATCTTGACGTTCACGCCAATCGGCTCGGTGCTGACCTGGTAACCCTTAACGGCAGTAAAATGTATGGCCCTAAACAAACAGGAATACTCTACGTAAAAACAGGGATACAGGTATCTCCAATTATTCATGGTGGTGGTCAGGAGTGGAACTTACGAAGTGGTACCGAAAATGTTCCGGGTATTATTGGATTCAATACTGCTCTAACGAATGCAGTGAAAAATCAAGATAAAAGCAACAATGAGCTTAAAGTACTTCAAAATTTTTTTATTGAAGGCGTTAAACAAATCAGCGGTAACGCTGTAATTAATGGAAGTATCGCCTACCGACTGCCTAACAATATTCATGTTACGTTTCCTGGGATAGATAACGAACGACTTATGATGGAATTAGACGAACAGGGGATAATGTGTGCGGTTGGGTCGGCATGTAGTGCTAGTAGCGATGAGCCCTCACACGTGTTAAAAGCAATCGGACTCAGTGATGCCGACGCTCAAGCAAGTCTTCGTTTTTCTATGAGTAAGCACACTACTAAAGCAGATATTAACTATACGCTCAGGATCCTTAAAAAACTTATCACACCATAAATTTATAACGATAATATACTTTCTGGGAATTTGATGCATGGTATACTTGTACTAGATAAGCATTAGAAGAAAGCATGGTGGGAGTGAGTAGCGAACAAGCGATTTTACTGGTAGCAGTTGGCAGCATTCTATCGGTCTTAATGGCTTTTATTTGGGTAGCAATTAGGTTAGGACCAAAAGGCAGAGGCCATGGAGGAGGTCAAAGCGGCAAGGATGATATTTTTACTGAAGAGTATCGAGAGCATTTACGTCAGCGCGGCGTGGCTCGATTCGAGAAAACATTAGATCAAAATGCAACATTCTTACAGCAAGATCTTCATACGATCGGTGAAGATGTTACCGAATACATAAAAGAAAGAGCGTCAGAAATACTCAAAGAAGAATTTTCTGATCAAAAACAAGCGGTCACTACTGCCCAGCAACATATGGCGGCTGCTTTCGCCAAGATAGATCAACAAATTGCCGAATATCAAAAATTAATGGCTGAGCAATTCCAAAAAGAACTTAACGCCGAAAAAGTACGACGACTTGAGCGATTTCAACAAAATATGGCCGAAATTATAACCAAGCACATCCAGCATACGCTCGGTGAGCAACTCGATGTGGGTGAGCAAGTGCAGTATATAATCACTAATCTCGAAGCAAATAAACGCGTAATTATAGAAGATATAAAACATGAAGTCTGAACCGGTAATACTACTATCAGATATTATCATTACACCGCTAGAACTAGGTAAAGTGCAACGTGAGCTGTTTGCGCTCAATGAATTTTTAAGTGCCGATAGTCATGGCAAAAGCTCAGGCAGCTCACTACCCTACACGAGTCCTTTGCTATCAAATATGTTGAAATCATCAGGCTTGAACATATTAAAACCACAAGAGCGTGATCAATTTACGAAGCAGCTTGATTTTGTACGAAGAACAGCACCAGTCGTACAAATGAGTTTTGGTTCGGAGCCAACAAAGCAAGCATTACGCGTTTTAGTACGATGGTTCCGAGAAAACGGTCATCCAAATACGCTCATAAACCCCGCAGTAAGTCCAAAAATTGCTGGTGGATGTATACTGAGAACTTCAACCAAAACGTTCGATTTTAGCCTTCAAAAGCGATTCAATCAAACAGTCTCTGACTTAGCCCAAAAACTTACGTAGTAGTCTCATGGTTAGCTAGTTTATGATCACGATTTTATGTGATAACTCACCTCTGTTATAATACGATAATGAACTTAAAAGTATACGTCGGGTTGAGTGGTGGCGTTGATAGCTCGGTCACTGCAGCATTACTTGTAGAGCAAGGTTACGATGTAACTGGCGTGTACATGAAAAACTGGAGCCAGGATCTTCCCGGTTTGCCATGTCCATGGAAAGAGGACTATCAAGATGCAAAGCGTGTTGCTGTACAACTGAGTATTCCATTTAAAATGTACGATTTCGAAACTGAATATCGTCACAAAGTCGTCGAGTACATGATAGACGAGTATAAAGCAGGCCGAACCCCTAACCCAGATATTATGTGTAATCAGGAAGTTAAGTTTAAGTTGTTTCTCAATACGGCGCTAGAAGATGGCGCAGATTTTATAGCAACCGGCCACTACGCGAAAGTAGTCACCAGTCACCAGTCGCAAGTATCCAGTAAAGAAAAGGGTACAGCAGGACAGGTGACTAGTGACGGGCGGCAAGTGACTCGGTTGCAAAAGGCAACTGATAGTAATAAGGATCAGACATATTTTTTGTATCGGGTTACTCAAGAGGCATTGAGGCATACGCTGTTTCCATTAGGTGAATACACTAAGCCGCAGGTTCGTGACATGGCTAAAAAATATAAGCTCGTCACTGCTACTAAAAAAGAAAGTATGGGGATATGCTTTGTAGGCAAGGTTGGCATTAAAGATTTTCTTAGCCAGTACGTCGAAACTAAACCAGGAGCAGTCATTGATGAAAACGGTAAAGTGGTCGGAGAGCATGAGGG